>CAZUNK010000071.1:0-4971 GCA_964622285.1 uncultured Spirochaetia bacterium | reverse complement strand
TAATATGATCTTTTGTAAAGGTTTATGCCAAGGCTGTATTTATGGCGGGACCGACGAGATTTGAACTCGCGACCTCTGGCTTGACAGGCCAGCGTTCTAACCAGGCTGAACTACGGCCCCACCGAATATGGTGGGCGGTACAGGATTTGAACCTGTGACATCTTGCTTGTAAGGCAAGCGCTCTTCCGCTGAGCTAACCGCCCAATTTTCGGATGAATTTATAACCGAACAAAGTATGATTGTCTAATAAAAAGTTTGAAAATTATGAAGATCGTTACGACGCAAGTCGCTCATCATCTTCATTTTCAAAGAAGTACTGTGGGTCGCCTACCTTTTTAACCACGTCTTCAGTTATAACGCAGCGTTTCAGACCGTACATTGACGGAGTGTCGTACGCAATATCAAGCATAATTGACTCAATTATTGCTCTCAGACCACGGGCACCAGTTTTTTTCTGTATGGTTTCCTGAGCTATGGCCTCTAACGCCTCATCGGTCACTTCTAAAGTAACATCTTCCATCTCCATCAGTTTCTGGAACTGTTTAATAATGGCATTCTTAGGTTGGGTCAGTATTTTTACAAGTGAATCCTTATCAAGTTCATCCAGGACCGCCGTAACTGGTATTCTGCCGACAAACTCCGGAATAAGTCCAAACTGTATCTTATCCTCCGGCTGCAGCATTTTCAGCAGCGAACTTCTATCGCTTTCATCTACTTTGTCTATATTAGCTTCAAAACCAATTGAGTTCTTCCCAATTCTGTTATTTATGATCTGATCAAGACCACAGAACGACCCACCACATATAAATAAAATATTGGCGGTATCTATCTGTATGAATTCCTGATGAGGGTGCTTTCTGCCACCTTTAGGCGGAATATTTACCTTTGATCCCTCCATTATTTTCAGCAACGCTTGCTGAACTCCTTCACCTGATACGTCTCTTGTGATTGAGGGATTATCCCCGGACTTTCTTGCCAGTTTATCAATCTCGTCAATATAAATAATACCCTTCGACGCTCTTTCCACGTCATAATCGGCTGCGTGCAAAAGACTGACTATTATATTTTCAACGTCTTCACCAACGTAACCGGCTTCGGTGTAACAGGTTGCATCAACAATAGTGAACGGAACGTTAAGCAACCTTGCTAAAGTCTGTGCTAAAAGAGTTTTTCCCGAACCGGTGGGACCTATCAGAATAACATTGCTTTTCTGGATCTCCACCTCGTCCTTGGCGTGAACAGCCGAACTGTTCAGGTCAACCCTTTTATAGTGGTTGTAAACCGCAACAGCAAGAACTTTTTTTGCATGATCCTGACTTACAATGTACTCATCAAGAAACGCTTTTATGTCAGGTGGACTTGGAAGAGAAGAATAAGGCGATTTATTAAAATCCTTCTTTTCTTCATCAACTATTATGTCATTGCACAGCCTTATGCACTCATTACATATATATACGTGGGGACCTGCAACTAACTTCAGTACATCCTTTTGGCCCTTGCCACAGAAGGAACAACGCAATAAATTTTCTTTACTTGATTTCCCCTTGCTCACTTTATTACATCCTCTCTGTTGCTAATTATAGCATCAATCACTCCATAGTCCAAAGCATTTTCGGCAGTCATGAAAAAATCTCTATCTGTGTCTGTTTCAATCTTCTCTAGCGTTTGTCCCGTATGCTGTTCCAGTATCTTGTTCAGGTTCTCTCTGATACGAAGTATCTCCTTTGCATGTATCTCAATATCACTTGCCTGTCCCTGTATACCGGCCAGTACTTGGTGGAGCATCACTCTGGCGTGGGGAAGTGCGTATCTTTTTCCCTCCTTTCCAGCAGAGAGAAGTACGGCCGCCATGCTTGCGGCCTGACCAATGCATATTGTACAAACGTCCGATTTTATGTACTGCATCGTGTCATAAATGGCCAATCCCGAAGTTACATGACCTCCAGGGGAGTTTATGTAAATGTAAACGGGTTTGCCTGGATTCTCGGATTCCAGAAAAAGAAGCTGGGCTATTACCACATCGGCAACGTTATCATCTATTGCCGACCCTATAAATATTATTCTATCTTTGAGCAGCCGGGAGAATATGTCATAAGCCCGCTCCCCCTTGCTTGTCTGCTCAACTACTATTGGAACATAGCTTGACATTGAACTTAGACAGTATCTAAGTTTTATGCCGTTGTCAACTGGATCAACTGTCAGTTGTTTTATCTGAACTTTCCACAATATTGGCTTTTTGCTTTATCAGTTCCACGACTTTGTCCTGCACAATTGATGCTTTGAGGTCCACCAGAATTGCTGAATCCTGATAAATTTCCGTCACCTTTTCCATTGGCATCCGTAACGATGTGGCTAATTCCTGTATCTTATTATGCGCTTCCTGGTCCGAAGCCGTTACGCTTTCCTTTCTGGCAATTTCCGCAAATATAAGGGAACTCTTGATATTTCTAACGGCGATCTCTCTGAATTTAGCCTGACCTCCCTCATCAATCTCCAAAGGTGACGACGTGTTCTGAAAATTAGCATTGAAGTCTCTTTTTAACCTGCTTTCCTCGTTTTTGATCAGGCTCTCCGGTATTTCCACGCTTACATTTTTATTGCAGATATCAACGATCTGCTCTTTTAACTTGCTCTGCTCCGCGCGCTCACGCTGGTCCATAATATTTTTTCTGATCTCATCCTTTAGTTCCTTCAAACTTTTAAATCCTGTTTCTTTTACAAGTTGGTCTTCCTCTGGAAGTACCCTTTCGTATATTTCAACCAGTTTTAAAACATATTTAACGGTCTTTCCGGCAGTTTCCTTATACTGGAAATCTTCTTTATATTCAACATCAAACGTAGCCTCTTCACCTTTTTTTAATCCAATAATATTATCTTCAAACTCCTTGATCAGGTGTCCTTCTCCAATAATGAATTTTTTGTTCCTCTGCTTCGTGTCACCAACTACTTCACCATCTACCTTTCCTTCAAAATCAATCTCAACCACGTCCCCCACCTTAGCAACTCTGGCCTTTTCAACTACCTTTTCCTGTGCGCTTCTTTCTTTTAAGTGGAGCAAAGTTTTTTCAATCTCTTCATCATCAACTTCAACTTTGGACCTTTGTAGCTGCAATCCCTCATATTCGGCAACCTCAAACTTCGGGATTATTTCAAATACCGCTGAATAATGAAAGTCTTCACCTTTTTTTATTTTTCCCGGCGTTACACTTGGTCTATTGATAGGCAGGAGGTCAACTTCTTTGAGGGCATCTTCAAGCGATTCTGAAATAAGTTTTGAGGCTATTTCACTGTCTATATCTTCGGCATACATTGATTGAATCAAGTGATTCGGGGCTTTACCCTTGCGAAATCCCTTTATATTTACACTACGTTTGAACTCATTGAATATTGACGACCTTTTTGATTCAACAACATCCGACGGAACATAAACATCAAGTTTCTTCTCAGTCTCTTTTAGATCTTCTACACCTACTTTCATCATGGTTACCCCAGTGGTAGTTTAAAAAATTGAGTTGCGTGATAATATACTTTCAAGTTAATAGATTGCAAATATAGGTTTTTGTCAGCATCTTTGGAGATTGAGATGAAAGTAATTCTCTTTTTGTGTTTGATTCTGCTTGCCGGCGGATGTGGAATTGCAAAAGATACGTCAAAGGGCCTGGAAGAGATCAAACCAAGCCTGCGAAAAGCAAACGAAAGACAGGAACTTCTAAAAGCCAGGGAACTGGTAAAAAAATCAAGGTTAGAATATAACAAATGCCTCAGCAACAGTTCAGGCAAAAGATCACAATGTGAGGATCTTAGGCTGGATTACGAACGGAAAACTGCAGAGTATGCTGATATTCAGCAGAAATAATAAAGTAATGGAACTTTATCAATAACCTTCTTTTTTAAATATAATTGGGAGCGTCACCCATCCTGATACGGTTACTTTTCCCCCCTCTTTCCTCGTTATACTTCTGCATTTTTTAATGGAACGGACGGCAGTTTTATCAAGAGAATAATTTCCTGATGAACGTCTGACAGTAACTTCACCAGCCTTGCCGGATGGCAATATATTAATGTTTAAGTGCACCTCTCCTTCATAATCCCTATAATCTAAAAACTTACTATATTCTCTGTCCATTCTATTTTTACATTCCCTGCTGAGGTTGCCATGAACCGTTATACCCCTGTGCTGAGCACCGCCCCCTCTTCCTCGACCACCTATTTCAGTACCTTTGCGCTTACTTTCTTTAACATCCGGCTGTTTTTCTCTTTTAACCTTCTTTTTTGGTTTAGGTTTTTCAATTTTCTTCGGCTTAGTTTTTATAATGGTTTTATCAGCCTTGAACGGAATTTTTGGAGTTTCCTCTATAATCGGTTCTGGTTCCGGCTCCGGCTCAGGTTCTACTTTCTCGTATGCCCCCATTGTGGCGGGTTCATCAAGGCTGGTCAGTGTTATATATCTTATGGGCTCCTGCTGTCCCACTAATAGCGCTCCAAGAAAAAGAACTGAGAGATTAATGATGAATGAAAATAAAAAAGGGTAAGCAAATGTTGATATTAGAGAATTCATGATATAAAACAGCAAAAAACATGCGAGAGGGGAGAGTCGAACTCCCACACCTTGCGGTACTAGATCCTAAATCTAGCGCGTCTGCCAATTCCGCCACTCTCGCAGTTTACAAAGTATCTGCACTTAACGCTCCTTCTTATTTTTTTAAACAACTAACTGGATGGGCTGTGTAGGATTCGAACCTACGACCGACTGATTAAGAGTCAGCTGCTCTACCGGACTGAGCTAACAGCCCTTCTAACTTTTTTAAGTATACGATAAAGAAATCTCTTTACAAACAAGAATGAATGATTAGTTTCATTTTACGAGGTTATGGAAAAATGGAGACAGGTAATACATTCACGGCGGTACAGACAAAAGAAGGTTTTTTGGTAACGTTCAACGACCCTGATAAAAAAATGCTTGAACTGACC
>CAZUNK010000070.1:0-2677 GCA_964622285.1 uncultured Spirochaetia bacterium | reverse complement strand
ATCCGAGGTGGGCATAAAAGAGGGAGACGACGTGATCGCGTACTGCAGAATTGGTGAGAGGTCCTCGCACACCTGGTTTGTTCTGACCTACCTGCTGGGATTTGAGAAAGTCCGTAACTACGATGGTTCCTGGACCGAATGGGGCAACCTTGTAAAGGCTCCGATAGAAAAGCCCTGACTTTCTGAAATATATTTTTCCGTCGGTATTGGAGAAGTACGGAACAGTAACGCCTGATTTGTTTTCGCAGGCGGGAGCATTACCATCTTGGCATGACAGATAAACTTGAAGAGATCATAGGTCAGTTTCAGCAGGCAGATTATCAGGAAACGCTGGAGCTTCTGCTGGACTATTCTGACAGTCTGCCTCCCGTTCCGGAGAGGTTCAGCGATGAACTGGACAAAGAGTCCCAGCGGGTTCCGGAATGTGAGACGCCCGTTTACGTCTGGGTTGATGTTAAGGACGACGCGGTAACTATCTACGCGGACGTAGCCCCTGAATCTCCAACGGTGAGAGGGCTTGTCTCAATACTTGTTACGGCGTTTGACGGCAGCACGCCGCAGGCGGTTGAATCGGCCCCCGCGGACCTTCTGACCCAGCTCGGGCTTGCCCAGAAGCTCGGAACAAGAAGAATGTATGGACTGGGCGCCGTTTACCACAAAATAAAATCCGAGGTAAGAAAAAAGGTTTTGCTTTAGCGAGGGATCCAGATGCTGCATGAAGAACTGATGGACATGATCATGGATCACTATGAAAATCCCAGAAATTACGGAAAACTGGATGCCCCGGACGTTCAGCAGACGGGAGGCAATCCTGGCTGCGGGGATGATATAACCGTTTATTTAAGTATTCAGAGCGACAGAGTGAGAGATATTAAATTTGAGATCAGCGGATGTATCGTAAGTCAGGCAAGCACTTCACTTATATCGGAACTAATTAAGGGCAGAACAACGGAGGAAGTAAAAAGCATTGGCCTTGATGATATGAAGGAGCTTCTGAGCAAGGATATTGCAATAAGAAGACCTCAGTGCATCAGTCTGGGGATAAATACCATTAAAATGGCAATTACCAAGTACGAAAAGCAAAGAGGCATTCTGAACTCGGGTCCAGGTTTCGCTGAGCAGTGAATGCAGCTGGAGAATTAAACTGTTTCAAATTATCTGGATTTTTTGTTATTCTAATAAGAACGAAAGTTAAAAACGGAGGAAACACATAATGGCAGAAAACGGCAGATCAAAAAACGGAGCAAAGGATTTTAACAGCGACAGGATCCAGAAAGCAATGGAATATCCGCTGTTTGATTCAATATTCAACAGAAGGTCCAGACGTTTTGGGCTTGGAATGGAGCTTGCGGACAGTACTCTGGAGTTCAAATCAAAATATGATCCGGTGGCGCTGAGTGAACTGGAAGAGGCGCTGCTCGTGTGGTCCGGGACGGGACTTACGGGGCTCTGCCTTGCGGACCTTCCTCCCGAAAATGGTATAGATCTTCTCTGCCAGTGGACGGGAAGGACCTGGCCGTCTGCCTGCAACAACCACGGAACGGAACTTTTCTTTACAAACGATGAGGGCCTGTATCATGTGAACGTAAAGGAGATGCTTCCTAAAAAGCATGAACTGGACATCTTTTTCAATATGTCCCGTGAGGACAAGATCCAAAGGCTGCTTGAACTTTACCGCGAAAGTAAAAGCAAAATAGAGGAAGGACGAGCAGACCTTCCTGATAAAATGCCCGGACTGTTTGAGTTCAATCAGTGGAACACGAACAAACCCGGAACTACCGTTTTCATCCCCGTTACGGACGTAACGGAGGAGTATCTTAACCTTCTTACCCTTTACTGCAGCCACAGTTACGGGTTTACCATAGTTGATGATCTTACCGGAAAGCCGGCGGGAGTTGAGAAGTGGATAAAGACTGGAAGACTTAAAGGGGAAGTTAAATTATCTCTTTTTGATCTTGAGGTCCGGATCCTGACGGGTCTTAACGTGGAGCAGGCTTTTATATGTCAGAACATGGCGCTTGCTCTTCAGCCTCTGGGGCTTGCCGGATGGACTTTCAGCGGCTTTATTCCGAGGTTTGCAATGGGAGCTGCACCGAACCTGTTCAAGGGACTTGGATTCAGGTTTATTCAGCCCAAAAAAGGAAGTATTGATCCTCCGGCCACGGTTCCCGTTGGCAGAGACGGCGTGTTTGAATCGTACAGTCCTCCATATTATAAGAACATGGACGATGCAATAGATCATTTTCTTGAGCATAAATGGGCTGCGTGGGAATCCGATAAACCTTTTCCATACACAGAACCTGATAAACACCTTATGAAAGCTCCAAGACCTACCGATACCACTATTGAGATAGTAAGGGCGGTTGCAAACTATATTTACGATACTTATGGCAGGTTCCCTGGATTTGTGGACCCTATGTACA
Source organism: uncultured Spirochaetia bacterium (assembly GCA_964622285.1). Taxonomy (GTDB): domain Bacteria; phylum Desulfobacterota_D; class UBA1144; order Nemesobacterales; family JAJCZQ01; genus CAZUNK01. The sequence goes on along the minus strand of CAZUNK010000070.1, from coordinate 254 downwards.
TGAGGCTTGTTTTTCAGGCAATGCACATTGACCTGGATTTTTACGACAAATACTATCCAAAGGGGTCGTATTCAGACAGGCACCTCGAAACTTTCCTTTCACTTCATCCTGAGGAGAAGGAGAGGTTTGAGGGGTAATAGAGAAACTATTTTTTATAATTAAAAATTTTTCTATTAAGGAGAAACTACCCAATTTTTGTTGTAGGTACTTTCATTTTTTGGGAATAGTAAAGTCAATCCCTACTTCAAGTTCTT
>CAZUNK010000069.1:0-9632 GCA_964622285.1 uncultured Spirochaetia bacterium | reverse complement strand
ATTTTTATCGCCCACTCAACTGCATCTATGCCCGCCGGGTTTCTGCCGCCGTGCGTGTAAACCTCCCAGCCGTTCTCTCCGCTGCGGCGCGCATCAATTGCAACGACTATGCACTGGGAGCCAAACCTCTCAGACGACTCTCTGATAAACTGAGGGTCTTTGACCGCGGCGGTATTGACGGCAACCTTATCTGCACCTGCCAGCAGTAAATTCCTTACGTCATCAAGGGTCCTTACTCCCCCGCCCACGGTCAGCGGAACAAACACCTCACTGGCGGTTCTTCTGACGACGTCTATCATGGTGTCCCTGTTTTCGTAGGATGCGGTAATGTCCAGAAAAGTTATCTCATCGGCGCCCTGCTCGCTGTATTTTTTTGCAACTTCCACCGGATCTCCCGCGTCACGGAGATTCAGAAACTGCACTCCTTTAACCACTCTTCCGTCTTTAACGTCCAGGCAGGGAATAATTCTCTTTGAGATCATCGGCCGTACCTTTCAATAGCGGACCTTAGATCAATTGGACCTGAATAGATAGCCCTTCCAAGTATGGCCCCGTAAAGGTCCGGGGAACTTATCTCAGACAGTTTCTGCAGGTCCTCCTCTGAGGCTATCCCTCCGGATGCAATGACCGGGACTGAGCATACGCCCATAAAGTCCCTGATCGGCCGCGGGTCTATCCCCTCCATGGTCCCGTCTTTATCAACGTTTGTGTTTATGAACATACTTACGCCAAGCCCTTCCAGTTTTTTCACTACCTCTTCTGCGCTGGCGTCAATAACTTCCCTCCAGCCTTTTATGGCGATCTTTCCGTTTTTTGTATCAACGCCCACGGCTATCCTGCCCGGATATTTCTCACAGGCTTTTTTAATGAACTGATCATCGGTGAAGGCTTTTGTTCCTATGATTATTCTCTGTACCCCGGCTGATATGTACCTGTCTATCGTTTCAATCTCTCTTATTCCCCCGCCGACCTGTATGGATGAACCTGAATGCCTCAATATATCACAGATGGTCTCAAAGTTCTCAGGCACTCCTTTAAATGCGCCGTTAAGATCGACTAAATGTATCCACTTTGCACCGCAGGATTCCCATTCCCTGGCGGTCTGCACGGGGTCTGTGGAAAATACGGTCTCAGTTCCTTCCCTTCCCTTAAGTAACCTGACGCATTTACCATCCTTGAGATCAATTGCGGGAATGATTTCCATGAGATGTTCTTGATAGAGAGTCAGAGTTTAAAGGTATGAAAGTAAGTATACTGAAAAATTCTGCTGTAAAAATGATCCTGCTTTCTCATGGCAGTGTTTTATCAAAGACTTATCTGACGCAGCTACAGGGCGGACGGTACGCAGGTAAGAAAACGGGCCGGCGGTAACAAAATACAGCTGGGCACCACTGATCTGCCTGCTTCTTTTTATATGTCCGATACGACTATATCGCCAAGTTCAATCTGTCTGGAATTCTTTATTATAAGGCCGGTTGCGGTGCTTTTCTGAACATCCAGAACCACCAGTTGTCCGATCTTCATTCCGGGAATTGTCACTATTGTGTTCTTATCGGTATCATGGGTCTTTCTGGGATACTGAAATATAGAAAAGGTATGTCCCATGACTATGCTGTCATCTCTGCCTTTATCAATATAGACTATGTTTCCCACGCTGTTTAAAGCAAGGTCGTTTTTAGATTCCAGTATAATTCCTTCAACCTGCTTTTTTCCCTTTCTCACGACCACCTCTGATACGAGGGGTTGTTCCAGCGGTCTGAGCTTTGCGTTCTTGGTTATTTCCCTGTATGAATTGGTTATTACGCCGAATGACTGGCTTTTGCCCAGTACGCTGAGTATTTCAAGTTCACCCAGGTTTGCCACTTTGTAACCGAACCTTTCTCCGGTAACGGGATGAAACACCTGGGCAGAACTTCTGAAAATGCTGAATTTATCCCCTGTCTTTACTCCATGAGCAGTTCCTAAATTAGCATATACGTGATCACCTTTACCCAGAAGGATCTTAAGAGGCTCGGAAGAGATTATAGCTCCAAAGTGCTTCCACCGCTCTTTTGTAACGAACCCCTGGCTCTTGCCCTGAGAGTAATAGTAAACGGGACTGGGCGGAACTATGTATTCAAAAGGTTTTTCCCGGGCGCTGGGGTCCATTTTTATTAACGGGAGGCTGTGCAGACCGTAGTCCCCGGGCGCTGAGGCAATGCCCTGAAAAAGAGCGATCTTGTCACCTGGACGTATGGAATGAGGATCGTCAATGTGCGGGTTTGATTCCCACAGCCTTGGCCAGTAAAATGAGTTTCCGTAAAACCTTTGTGAGATATCAGACAGAGTGTCCCCTTCTTTAATAATGTATATCCTTGTGCCGTCTTTTGGCATCGGCTGATTACCGTTTGCCATGCAGAGAGTGGTGAACAGAACTGCCGCAATCAGAGTTTTCAACTTTAACATCCTCGTTATTTCCTCCTTACTATTCCTTAAAACTACATTAAATATTTCAAATACTCAAACCCAAATCAATGATATACTATACTCAATTTTTATCTGCTGTGAATTTTTATATATCATACCGGATACAAGAGATTATAAAATTGCCACACTGAATTTTTATTTGATCATGAAAAACCAGATATTAATAAATCAGACCTTTGGTGAAACAAGGGTTGCCCTGGTTGAAAACAGGCTCCCTGCTGAGATATACGTTGAAAGGGGCACTAACCCACAGACGTCGGGCAACGTCTATAAGGGCAGGGTACAGAAGGTCGTACCCAGCATGAAGGCGGCTTTTGTGGATCTGGGGCGCGGAAAGTCTGGTTTTATCTCTCTTGAGGATGTTTCCACGAAGTATTTTGGTGAATACCTTAATGAAAATTCTGACCCTGAAATAAAAACAGCCGGCAGTTCTGACCTGCAGGAGTTTACGGAAGGGCAGAGCATTATCGTTCAGATAATAAAAGAGCCTTCTGGTTCAAAGGGACCAAAGCTGACTTCATATATTTCAATCCCCGGCAGATTTTTAATACTGGTCACTGCCGTTAACATTCTTGGGGTCTCAAATAAAATAGTCAATAAAAAAGAAAGAAAAAGGCTTAGCGATATAGTGAAAACCCACAGGCCAAAAGGCGTTGGTTTTATTGTGCGCACGGCTTCAGAAGGAGCCTGTGAGGAAACGCTGACCGAAGAGATAAGTTCCCTCACAAAAATATGGAAAGGGATACTGAAGTCATACAAAAGCAGAAAAAAGCCAGCTCTTTTATATGAAGTCCCGGACCTGGCCCTAAGGAGCGCAAGGGATATGATCAACAGGCATACAAGCAAGGTCATAGTTGACTCGCCGGAGGCCGAAGACTCAATAAAGACCTACCTTGCGGGTAACCACCGTGGTGAGAAGGTAAATGTCGTTCTGCATAAAGCAAGCCAGCCGCTTTTTGAAAAATACAATATAGAAAGCGAGATTGAAAATACGTACAAGAAGAAAGTAACGCTGAAATCGGGAGGTTTTCTTATAATAGAAGAAACGGAAGGACTGATCGTAATTGACGTTAATACGGGCAGGTATCTGGGCAGTGCAGATCAGGAAAGAAGTCTTCTAAGGCTCAATACCGAAGCGGCAAAGGAATCAGCAAGGCAGATCAGGCTCAGGAACCTTGTGGGAATTATCGTTGTGGATTTTATCAACATGAAGGAAAAAAAATCGCAGAAAAGCCTGTATGAATCTTTTAAACTTGCACTTAGCAGGGACAAAGCCAAAGTGGCAGTTCAGTACATGTCCGAGTTCTCAGTTGTACAGCTGACTCGTCAAAGAACAAGAGAAAGCCTACTGAGCACTCTTGCCGATAGCTGCGTAAACTGCAGGGGCACCGGTAAGGTAAGGTCAGTACAGACGGTAAGTTACGAGATCATCAGAAAGATAAGATCGTCTCTGGGAAGATCAGGGTCAAAAAACGTTACTATTGAGGCAAGTGAAGGTATAATTAACTACCTGCTTGGATCGGAAAGGGGCAATCTCTCGGATATGGAAAACAAACAGAACCTTAAAGTTGATTTTTCCATTAATAACTTTCTGAATAATGGTTATAATTTAAAAATCCGCAAACATCAGAACAAAAAGCAGGATGAGAAATAGCACACGTTCAGTCTGTTTAACGCAGGAGTAAGTAATGAAAAGACCTATGTTTATAATCGCGGCAGTGGCCGCTTTATTTATAGCCGCTTCATGCACCTCAGATGAAAGAAAGGAGGTGGTACCGCAGGAGGAGGAATCGTCTTATAAATATGAGAGGACTGCTCCTGAAAATAAAGCTGCAAAAAGTGCAGAAAGAACTCAGACAGGCACGTCCAGCTACGTTTCTGAAGAAGGAGGAGATTCTGGAGCAGCGGAAACTGATCCTGAATCAAAGCCCTACATGGTGGTAAAATCCGTCAGAGTTGAAACTGTATCAGACAATCTTAAAGATGGGTTTAAGGTTCTGGTAACGCTGTGGAAACAGAATAATGAAGTAAAGTACTTATATAAGTGGATCCATAATGGTTCTGAACTTGTTTCTGACCCAAGCCAGGATAGGATGGAATGGTCAGACAGCTTTAAAAAAGGAGATGATATCACGGTTGCGGTTACCCCTTATTACCAGGATACAAAGTCACCCTGGAACTATAAAGGAAGTATTCAGGTTCCCAACTCTCCTCCTGAGATCAGTTCTATGTCACAAGGTTCGTTCATAGATAAGAACCAGTACGTCTACCAGGTGGAAGCTAAGGACAGGGATGAAGGTGATGAGCTTTTGTATTCGTTAAAGGATGCACCGGAAGGTATGAGCATTTCCGAAAAAGGGAAAATAACCTGGCAGTATGGTGAAGATGATGTGGGGGATTACAGCTTCACCGTTTCAGTAAGTGATGGTGACGGAGGAGAAACTTCTCAGGTTCTGAGCTTAAAGATTGGAAAAATCCAGAAAGGGGAGAACGGTTCTTAATACTCCGGCGCAAGAATGAGCTTATATGAAAGTGGAAGCCTTTATCATATTGCCATAGCGGTAAAGGACATTGATCTGGCAGAAAAGGTATTTAAAGATGCAATTGGACTGAAAACCACTCATAAAGAAGAGATACCCGAGCAGGGAGTTCGTGCTTTAATGCTTCAGCCTGAAAGCGGCAAGGGAACTGCGATTGAACTTATTGAGTCGTTGAAGGAAGACTCTCCAATAACTAATTTTCTTAACAAAAGAGGGGAGGGCATCCACCATATATGCTTCTACGTGGATGATCTGGAATCCAGATTGCATGAACTGAAAAGCAAGGGCGTGCGGCTTATAGATGAGAATCCGAGAATAGGGGCGGACAACGTTAAAGTCGCTTTTATCCATCCTTCTTCTATGAACGGTGTGCTGGTGGAACTGGCTGAAAAACCTCTCAAGTAACCTTGTCTGGATTATTTTGTTGACTGATCGTCAGATTCTTTAGGGGCGGAGAAACCGTCAGCTCTGCTTTCAGATGTTGTTCCGCTGTTTTCAAGTTCGGAGGAGGATTCTGTTCCATCATCCTTGAGTGATCTTCTGAACCCTTTTATACCTTTGCCAAGAGAAGAACCGATCTCACCCAGTCTGCTGGGACCAAAGATCAGAAGAAGGATCCCTAAAATTATTATTAATTCCCATATGCCAAAAGAACCAAACATTTTTTCACCTGTATAGTGTTAGAGTAGCAACAACGAGAGCCGTTGTCAATTGAATACTGGTTTGTGAATTTTGAAAATGAACTGCTTGTCCACTAAACCTCTGGCTCGTTGAAATCCTTATTCATGCTCGCTTAAGAACTTCTCTGCGTCAATTGCCGCCATGCAACCGGTACCGGCAGCGGTAATCGCCTGTCTGTAAATGTGATCCTGAACATCGCCCGCTGCAAACACTCCGGGAACGTTCGTCTCGGTTGAGCCTTCTTTCGTTATCAGATAACCGTTCTCGTCCATGTTCAGCTTGCCCTCAAATATTTTTGTATTAGGAACGTGTCCGATTGCAACGAAAAATCCCTGGCAGGAAAGCTCGCTGATTTCTCCCGACTTCACATTCTTTACCTTTATTCCGCTTACCCCGGACTCCTTGCTGCCGATTATTTCTTCAACCACTGTGTTCCACGCAAAATCTAACTTCTTGTTTGCAAAGGCTCTGTCCTGCATTATTTTTGACGCCCTTAATTCATCTCTTCGGTGTATTACGGTGACCTTTGTTCCAAATTTTGTAAGGAACAGGGCTTCTTCAATTGCAGAATCCCCTCCGCCAACCACTACTATCTCCTTGTCCTTGAAGAAAAATCCATCGCACGTTGCGCACGTGGACACGCCGTGTCCTAAAAGTTCCTTTTCAGAAGGCAGTCCAAGCATCCTTGCGGAGGCGCCTGATGAAATTATAAACGTCTCAGCAGAAAGCTCTTTCTGATCAGTTCTGATCTTAAAGGGTCTGGTGGAAAGATCCACCTCCACGATTTCACCAAAAACGCACTGGGCTCCAAACCTCTCGGCCTGTTTTTTCATTGAGATCATCAGTTCCGGTCCAAGAACGCCCTCTGGAAATCCGGGGTAGTTCTCAACATCGGTGGTCAAGGTAAGCTGTCCACCCGCCTCCATGCCTTCAAACACGATGGGCTCAAGGTTTGCACGAGCGGTATAAAGAGCGGCGGTCAGTCCCGCGGGTCCGGAACCCATAATAACGACCTTGTATTTATCCTTTATATCTTTATCAACGGACATTTTTACCTCTGATCAGATAAGATCTTCCCCTCCGTCCACTCCGATCACGTTGCCGGTTACCCACTGCGCATCATCAGTGGACAACAGCACCACCGCCTTTGCTACGTCCTGAGGGGTTGTCAGCCTTCCGCTAGGATTTGCCTTTAACGCGTGTTCTATAAGTGCGTCATTGCCTGGTATTTTTCTGAGTGCAGGCGTGTCTGTAACCCCCGCTCTGATGGAATTTGCAGTGATGCCGTACGGGGCAAGTTCCACGGCAAGTTGTCTTATATGGGCTTCAATGGCGGCTTTTGATGCAGACACTGCGCCGTATGTTGGCCAGACCCGGTGGCTGCCGGAACTTGTCATTGCGAATATCCTTCCCCCCTGGCCCATGAGCTTTTCCGTGACTAGGCACTGCGTCCAGTAAACGATCGTGTTTGCCATAACGTCAAGCGTCATATCAATGTTCTTTCTGTTCAGCATCTGTCCCTGTTGCTCTGCAACATAGTTCTTTAAAGTTCCAAATGCAACCGAGTGTACCATCACCTTAACGGAGTTTTCTTTCCCGGCTGACTGTTTTATGCTTTCAATGGTTTCTCTGCGCTGATCTTCATCTGATACGTTCGTGTTGAAAAATATCGCCCTGCGTCCCTGGGACTCAATGTTTTTCTTTACCTCCTCCACCTTCGGAAGAGTGCTTCTTCTGTCCAGGTGAACGCCGAAAATATTCATGCCGGCTTTTGCCAGTTCAATGCTTATTGCCTCGCCAAAACCACTTGACGCCCCAAGTACCAGTGCCCATTTGTCTTTTAATGATTCAGTGTTCATTGACCTGCTCCTAATTGTTTTTGAGTTTAATCCTAAACCGGGTCATGAAAAAATTGATCGGATTGAAAACGTTTGCCTATATTTACCCTGATCCCAGCAATGCAGATAAGAAAATCAAACTACCTGATTGACAGCAGTTAGTCAATAAATGTTACAGCGGTGCTTGTAAAGATAATGGGACAGGTATATGATAAAAGGCTTTTACAGGAGCTTAAATGAGCGCAGTTGTTATTGCAGTAGTTGTTTTTATTCTTTACTTACTTGGTTACAGGTTCTATTCATCATTTCTTTCCAGGAAGATTTTTAAGCTGTCTGATGAAGAACGGACACCTGCAAACGAGATCAATGATGGGATGGATTTTGTTCCGTCGGAAAAGCACGTTCTCTTTGGACATCATTTTGCTTCCATATCAGGCGCCGCTCCCATTATAGGTCCTGCAATTGCCATCTTCTGGGGCTGGCTTCCGGCTATTTTGTGGGTTGTTTTTGGAACGATTTTTATGGGAGCAGTTCATGATTTTGCGGCACTTGTGGTTTCGGCAAGGAACAAAGGAAGATCAATGAGCGACCTTGCGGGAGTTTTTGTTAATGCCAGAGTAAGGACCCTCTTTATGCTTATTGTTTATTTCCTGATATTTTTCGTGATAGCAGTATTTGCCTATGCAATAGCGGCGCTGTTCGTACAGTTTCCCGCAAGTGTGGTCCCGGTTAATTTTGAGATCATTATTGCAGTGCTGATCGGGTTTTTGTTGTATAAAAAAGGCGTGCCGCTTCTGTGGCCGTCAATTATAGCTCTGGTGCTTCTTTATCTGATGATATGGGTAGGAACGAAGTTTCCCGTGCAGGTGCCTGAGATCTTTGGGTCTCAGATAGCAACCTGGATCATCTTTCTTTTTATCTATTCTTTTATAGCTTCGGTTCTTCCGGTCTGGACACTGCTTCAGCCCAGGGACTATATAAACAGCCACCAGCTGTTCGTTGGTCTGGCAATAGTTTTTATTGGACTGTTTATTACTAACCCCCAGATGCAGGCTCCTGCAATTAACTACGCTGCACAGCTAGATGGAGTTCCACTGATACCTTTTCTTTTTGTAACGATAGCGTGTGGGGCGATAAGTGGGTTTCATGGACTTGTTTCAAGCGGAACCACTTCAAAGCAGCTGAAAAAAATGACCGATGCAAGGTTCATAGGCTACGGTGGAATGATCGGTGAGGGCACTCTTGCGCTGCTTGCCACTCTGGCGGTGGCCGCGGGCATTGAGCACAGCGAGTGGTTGACCAAGTATGAAAGCTGGAGCCTTGCTGAAAGAGGCGGAATTGGGAATTTCGTTGTTGGTGCTTCTTCTTTCCTGGATTCTCTTATGATCCCCAGCGTCATAGGTACCACGCTGATAAGCGTCATGGTCATAAGTTTTGCCGCAACTTCTCTTGATACCGCCACGCGAATTCAGCGGTTTATAATTGGTGAACTTGGAGAGGTGTATAAGATCAATTCACTGAAGAACAGATATATCGCATCTTTGCTGGCAGTGGTTCCCGCTATTATGCTGGCATTTTTTGCAGAAGCTCCCGGAAAAGGTCCAGGCTCAGGGGGATTTTTGCTCTGGCCGCTGTTTGGAGCCACAAATCAACTGGTGGCGGCACTTACGCTTTTGATCATATCAATATATATGTGGAAGACCGGAAAGCGGTTTATTTACACCCTAATACCAATGATCTTTCTGATGTTCATTACAATTGGGTCTATGATCTTAAATTTCAAAGCTTTCGCAGATAATTTTCTGCTGCTTATACTTTCGGCTGTTATTCTTGCCCTTGCCGTCTGGATATTGCTTGAGGCGTTTATATTTTACAGAGGGGAGAAGAGCAAAGATCAGAACTAGTAAAGTGTCGCCACTACTAACTTGACACAACCTATCAATATTTGGGAATTGTACAGGAAAGTTGACAGGATTGAGTGAATTATTATACCATATATGCAGGGACGGGATGTTATGATAAAAGAATTAGATATGTTTGATGAAAGAAAAGCGTCTGATGTTGCAGCGTATCTTCTTTTAAAAGAAGAATGTGGAGAGATGGAATA
>CAZUNK010000068.1:0-3769 GCA_964622285.1 uncultured Spirochaetia bacterium | reverse complement strand
CCCTTACCTCCATGCTCCACCAGGACGGTTACGGCAATTTTGGGGGACTTTGCAGGATAATATGAAGTAAACCATGCATGATCTTCATGAATTGGATTATCGGTACGCAGTTCACGCGAGACGACCTGTGAAGTTCCCGTTTTTCCAGCAACCATTCCTCTGCCAACCCTTGCTAATGAACCCGTGCCGTATCTTTCATTTACCACTCCAACAAGAGAATTCTGCAGCTTCTTTAACTGCGTATCATTAAAGGGAAGTTTAGCCACGACCTCAGCGGAGAAAAGTTCAGTTTTACCATCACTGAAAGCAATTTTATGAACTAACCTGGGCTTGAGCAAAGCACCCCCGTTGGCAACGGCCGCAGTCATCATTGCCACCTGAAGAGGAGTAACGGTCAGGTACCCCTGCCCTATGGCGGTAATAATGGTTTCACCTGGATACCATGATTCTTTATAGACCTCGCTTTTCCATAATTTGGTTGGCACAAGCCCTTCTTCTTCATTGATCTCAATACCCGTAATTTTTCCAAATCCAAAGATCTTTGCGTACTTTGCGAGCCTGTCTATTCCAAGATTTTCACCAAGAACGTAAAAAAACACATCACAGGACTGCACCATAGCTGAATACAGATCCACCCATTTATGCCCGGAGTGCTTCCAGCAGCGAAACTTTTTTTCACCAAACATGTAGTAACCGGGGCAAAAAACTTCGGTTTCATCGTTAATTATATTTTCTTTGAGCCCTGCCAGTGCCGTAACTATCTTAAAAACCGACCCGGGCAGGTAATTTCCCTGAGTTGATCTGTTGAGCATTGGCTTAAAAGGGTTATTGATCAACTCATGCCATCTTTGAACATCAATCCCTCCAACAAAGCTCTCAGGTTCAAACGAAGGGTTAGCGGCAAGCGCAAGCACTTCTCCCGTGTTGACGTTAACTGCAACAACGGAACCTACTTTACCAAGTTCCAGCAGCGCATCCTCAGCCGCTTCCTGCAGGTCAGAATCAATTGTTAAAAACACGTCATTGCCAAGCACGATCTCTTTGTGTACGAACTGAACTTCAAAAAGGTCTGACTGGACTTCACGCCCTATTGCATCAACGGCTTGATATCTTATGCCGTCCGTTCCGCTAAGTACGTCGTCCCTGCTTTTTTCCACTCCCGTCTTCCCCAAAAGAGCACCGGAACCGGAACGAACTCGCAGGTCGTATTCAGTAGGCTTTCCCAGATAACCAACGATAAAAGCACCCAGTTTATCTTTTGGATAACCTCTTAAATAACTTATTTCCGTTGCCACGCCCGAGAGCTTGGATTTAAGGGTTTCAATTGAAACAAGTTTGTCTCTGTCAACGTTCCTTGCAACGGTCACGGGAAAAAAGGACCGTCGTTTTTTTGCATCAAGTATAAGTTTTAATATCTCCTCGTGACTTTTATCAAGATGAACGGAGATAAGCTTTGACGTGGCTTCCGGGTCGCTCACCTCCATGGGAAACACCCTCACATTAAAAGAAGGCCTGCTGACAACCAGTGGTACGCCGTTTCGGTCAAGTATATTGCCCCTTGGAGCAGACTCATGAATTATCCTTATATGGTTCTGCCTTGAGAACTTTTCATAATTATCCCCTTTGATCAACTGCAGATATGCAAGCCTCAGCATAAAGACCAGAAATATGCTGCCGATCAGTATGACGGAGATAAAGAATTTACTTTTGTGTTCCTGCATAGACCTTATCAAACAACTTAAAAGCTAATATACCCACCAGGCAGTTACTGATCACCTGACTTAATATAACACCGGCGGAGATGTTAAATCCATCAGCAAGCCGTACAAGCACCACCAGCCAGACAAAAAACCACACGTAAACAGTCCCCAGAGAAAGCGTTAAAAACCTTGATATAACGTCTTTAAATTCAAAATAGTCATTAGCATGTTTTAATATAACAAAAAGGCTCAGTCTTGAAAAAGTATTGAATCCGATCACGTAACCCGACGCCATATCCACCAGATAACCGTTCAGGATCACGATAAGTATCCCAAAAGGTAAATTTCTGCTTATGGATATATAGATTACAAATATGAGATTGAGGTCCGGAACGTAGCGTTTATCCAGAAACGGAAAAAACAGGCTGGACTGCAGAACGTTAATGATAATACTAAAAACCACCAAAGCAGCAAAGATCAGTGCTTTATTCATTTTCTGTAACGATTGTTTTTAACTCTGTGCAAGTTAAATCAGCCTTAAGATGGAAAAGCTCCCTCCACTGTCCACTCCGGAAAACCAAACTGTAGTTTATCTGCCGGATGGTCCTTGTTTCATGAATTAAAGAGCAGGGTCAAAGATCATGTTTGACCACCAGCACTTCTTCAAGAGAGTTTACCGAGACTTCAGGAAATACTTTGGCTTTAAACAGCCCCCCCTGTTTTTCCATGCTTGCTACTTTTCCGATCAGTATTCCCTTTGGCAGTCCATCTTTGCCGGACGTGATCACTATATCTCCCGTTTTTGCACTTGACCTGCCTTCTAAATATTCCAGCACGCACCCACTCCCGGAACCTTTAACTATTCCTCTTGCTCTTGTTCGCTGAACTACTGCGTCAACGGCACTTATGGGATCTGTAACGGGCATTACCTGCGAACTCGTGCCGTTCACAAAAAATACTTTGCCTACTATCCCGGCCTGCGTTACAACTATCATTCCCGGCTGTATGCCATAGCTTTCTCCCCTGTCTATTATCAGAAATTCCGACCGAAAAGGTAAAAGGCCTCCACCTACCACGTTTGCCGTAACGATTTCATAGGAATTTCCGGACGTAAAACCCAGCAGGTCCCTTAATCTTCTGTTCTGCATTTGTATTTCCTGCATACTTAAAAGCTCTGCGTGAAGTTTGAGATTTTCGTTCTTTAAAACTCTATTTTCCTGTTCTTTGTCTTTTAAGATCAAATAGTCTGCCCAGAGGTTTTTCATGGATAATTTGACGCCATGAACAGCTACGTATATATAGTGGTTAACGCTCATAACCACCCTATAGGCAGCGTGTCCCTCCCCATTGCCTTTATAAATAAACGGAAAGACCTGTACAGCACAGAAGAAAAGCAGAAAGGATATTATCAGGGGATGTTTTTTCAGAAATCCCATTTTAAGCGGTTTTAATTAATACTTACTTCTCTTAGCAGATCAATCTTATCCAGAGCTCGTCCTGAGCCTAAAACCACACACTGCAGTGGATTATCGGCAACTATAACGGGAACTCCTGTTTCAGCTGTGATAAGTTCATCCAATCTGGACAGAAGAGCACCTCCACCTGCCAGTATTATACCTGAGTCAATTATGTCCGCCGCAAGTTCGGGTGGGGTTCTCTCAAGCGTTTGCTTTATTGCCTCTATTATTGAACCGATCGTTTCTATCATGGCTTCCCTGACAGCATTCTGATCCAGTTCCAGCATGGAGGGATTCCCGGTCCTTATATCTCTTCCTTTAACCTTAATTGATTTCATGCCCGCTACTTTACCCTCTTCAGCCGGCATGGCGGTACCAACCCTTTTCTTTACATTCTCCGCCGTTCTTTCCCCGATAAGCATATTACTGGTCTTCTTCACGTACTGGACTATGGATTCATTAAGTTTATCTCCACCCACTTTGATGGATTTGCTGACCACTATTTCCGCAAGAGCTATTATTGCAATGCCGGTGGTGCCACCGCCAATATCAACTACCATTCTTCCCTCAGGTTCAGTTACGGGAACTCCTGAGCCCAGAGCGGCAGATACG
>CAZUNK010000067.1:0-5909 GCA_964622285.1 uncultured Spirochaetia bacterium | reverse complement strand
GGAATATGTAGAGGCAGATAATGCAGTAAGCGCAATAAGAGTATGGTTTTTACCACAGGCAACTGGCGGGGATGGAGATCTGACGTACAGTTTAGCCCCTACGGATGATCCTGAAGGTTCGCTGCCGCAAGGGTTGGTTTTTAACAGCAACACGCGAAGATTCAGTGGGAGCCCGGCGGATACAATGACAGCAAGAAACGAGGACGTTCACACTGACATGACCTACACGGTAACGGATGACGACGGGGATACCGCCACGCTTGAGTTCAGAATAACTTTAACTGACGTAGAACGTTGGCCGAGTTTCAGATATCTTCCTGAGATAGCTAATGATGGGAGTGATAATGTGTTAGAAACTTTTAATCGGGTGTTTACACAGAACGTAGAAATAACCCCAATCACGTTACCAGAGGCGCAGAGCGGAAATCCACCGATAATATACTCCTACTCTCCAGTAATTCAAGGGTTGACACTGGATCGCGACACACGAGTTCTGAGCGGAACACCTCCGTTTCCTACAAGGGAGTTTGGGAGCAGTGCAATCGTTCCTCGCGAAGTAACCTATCGAGCTCTTGATGCAAACAACCAGTTTTACGAGGTAACTTTTACCATAACAGTAAACGAACAACCATAACAGTAGAATTTCCTCCCAGGTCGTCATTTAAAACAGTTACATTAGACGGGGACTCTGATACAGCAACGTTTACATTAAAAATAACCAACCGCTGAGGGAGGGGTTGTCTTTTGCTGGACAGACAGAAGAGGATTGGGTTTATGTTCAGGGAATAGACAGAGGTACAGTAACTCTGCCGGAGACAACTGGCGGGGACGTATCGTTAGCCAATAAGATATTAAACCTATGAGTATTTGATGCTAAACAGGTAAAGATGAATTCAAGCCTCATGGGTAAAACCGATCTTGAACCAAGATTTTATGACGAAGATAAAAATAACAATAAGAGTAAAACAAGGTCTGTTGACTAAAAGGGATAATTCTCAAAAATAAAAACGGTTCTAAATTTAAAGGAATATCTGCCGAAGGGGAGACTCGAACTCCCACGCCATAAAGGCACTACCCCCTCAAGATAGCGTGTCTACCAATTCCACCACTTCGGCGTTCAAAACAATAGTAACTGATACTGAGAGCATTCTAAAGTTTATTATGATTTAATCCAGCTGCTCCGCTGATGCTCATGCACCGAATTTTTTCAGCCTGCCGGAGTGCGCGAGCAGAAGTGGCATGATCTCAGTTGATCTGATAATTCCAAGAGAGCCTTTGCTGCACTCTGTTTCATTAAATCCCGTAATATCTGTTAACCTTGGATATTTGGAACTTATCATTAAGGGAACCGGGTGCCAGCTGTGGGACTTCATAACCGATGGAGTTGAGTGATCTCCCGTTACGACAAAAACATCCGGACCCAGGCTCATTATTTCAGGAATTAAGCTATCAAACTCCTCTATGATTTTGACTTTACCGTCAAAGTTACCGTCTTCGCCGCAGCTGTCGGTCTTTTTTATATGAAGGTAGATAAAGTCGTGGTTGTCAATTTCTCTCTTCAGTGTTTCAATTTCGCCTTTAATGGTCCCGTCAATGACCTGTAGTACATTCATTCCGACCAGTTTTGCAACTCCCCTGTACATGGGATAAGCCGCTATGCAGCCTGCTTTGAGGCCATAAGCTTCCTCATAAGAACTTAAGCGGGGAAGCACCGAAGCTCCTCTTAATAAGACGTAGTTTGCTTTCTTTTCGTTCTTTATCGTTTCAGCGATGCGTTCAATTAACTTTGCGGTTACTTTGGCCGTCTTTGATGATTCCTGGTTCAGCCCGGTGGGGGGCAGGGGACTTAATCCAGCTTCCTGGGGATCGGTGTCATTGATATTGCCACCTCCCGGGGGGATCTTTTCCGGAAATGTGAGCTTTACGACAAACCTGTGGTCTATTCCTGAATAAAAACTGATCTTAACTCCTTCAACATCTTTTATCTTTTCAGATAAGAGGCTGATAACCCTTTCATTCTCCTTGGTAGGTATTCTGCCGGCTCTTCTGTCCGTAATGACCGGGGAAGTGCCTTTATACTCGGCAGTTGCGAAGTTTCCCCGTATTGCAAGGTCCTTTGCGCCCAGTTCAACGCCCAGGCCTAGGGCTTCAAGCACCCCTCTGCCGATCTCGTGAGCAAATGGATCATAGCCGAATAACCCCAGGTGCGCAGCGCCGCTGCCGGGAGTAATGCCCCTTGCCACAGGAACGTGCAGCCCGCTGGACGATCCTCTGGCGAGCTTATCCAGGTTAGGGGTTTTTGCCTGCTCAAGTTCAGTTCTGCCGTCTTTTGGCAGACCGCCCAGTCCATCTAACACGCATAGGATGATCTTGGTGGAGTTTTTGGTTATTAATTTTTTAATTACGCTCTGCATCTGTTCATCCGATACTCAGCTCAGCGTGAATACCTGCCCGTCAAACGCGGGTGAAATATTTTCAGGAAGCTGGCTGTTGAGCAGTTTATAATCAAGTTCATGTCCCATGTGGGTTAAAACGGCCCTTTTAGGCTTTATCTCGTTTATTATATCAACTGCCTGCTCCACATTGAAATGTGCCACGTGTTCTCTATATCTTAAGGCTCCAAGAATAAGCAGGTCAAGATCTTTTAATTTTTCCAGCGACTTTGCTGGAATGCCGCTGCAGTCGGTTAAATAGGCCATATTCCCAATTCTGTAGCCGAGTATGATCCAGTTTGCATGGTTTATCTCAACAGGCGTTATATCTATTCCCCTGAAATTGAAATTTCCGTTAACGACTTTAAAGCTGAGCCGCGGCTTTCCTCCCGCGGCGGGAAAGTCGTCAAATATGTATTTGAAGTTTGTTTTTATATTGTCCACGGTGAAGGAGTTGCCGTAGCAGAATATCTCAACGTTGTTGATGAAGTTAAAGGTTCTGAGGTCATCTATTCCATGGGTGTGATCTGCGTGGGAATGGGTGTACAGAACCGCGTCAATTTTATTGATATTGTTCTCCAGAGCCTGAAAGCGAAGGTCAGTTGAACTGTCTATCAACAGATCAAGACCGTTCTTTCTGATGAGTATTGAACTTCTCGTTCTGTTGTTTCTGGGGTCCTCTGAAGTGCAGACGTCACAGCTGCATCCGGCTATCGGAACTCCGGTTGAAGTGGAGCAGCCGAGTATTATCACCTTCATAAGTCCAAAAAATTATCATTATTTAGGCTTTATTGCAAAATGATTTAAAATGCATATAATAAACTTCTCAAAGTGCATGGAAAAATAGTACAAATCACAGTATATACCATTTCCGTTTTAATACTGTCTGTTTATTTTACGCACAGCTATGCCAAAGACAGAGGGACGGCGCTGTTCAATGAAGCAAACCAGCTCTTCAGTAATTTGGCTCAGGACCCCAAAAAGTCCAGAAAAAAAGAGACCTGGGAAACCGTTGCTCAGGCGTTCTTCAGCGTGTATGAGTCTTATCCTCAGAGCAAAAAAGCACCTGATTCGCTCTTTCTGTCCGGTAAGATGTATGAAGAGATAGGAAACAAGTTCAGCTCCCGCTCTTCGCACAAAAAATCAATAAGCCTGTCACGTCAGTTCATTAAAGCCTTTCCTTACAATCATCTGGTTGATGATGCTTATATCAGAATTGCAAGGGTGTATGAGAAACTTGGCAACAGATCTCAGGCGTACGCCGAGTACAGAAACGTCATTGAGAAAACGCCCAGGGGAGATATGGCGGTTATAGCAAGGAAAAAAGCAAGGGACCTTGCGGCCTATAAGCCCGGTAAATACAAAAACGTTCCCAAAAAAGGTTCAACGGCAAAGCTCACGAAGATCAGGCACTGGTCGACGGATAATTCAACCAGGGTAGTCCTTCATCTGAACAAATCGGCCTCGTACACCTCCAGGCTGCTTAAAGCTGACCCGGGCATAGGCAAACCCCCCAGGCTGTTCGTTGACATCAACAACACCTACGTGGACGATGACCTGCACGTTGAACCTCTGACCAGGGGTCTTCTTGAAGATATAAAATACGCCCAGAACACAAAGGATAAATCCCGCGTGGTCCTGTATATAGACAGCTTTGAAAACTACAATGTCTTTTCACTTCCGGATCCGTTCAGGATAGTCATGGACATATGGGGTTCAAAGGGCAAAGTTGCCACCAGAAGCGGCTCAAAAAGGTCTGTGCCTGGTAATAAAAAAACCAGACCGGGGCCTTCTGATAAGGAGTTTGACAGCTTAAGGCAGGCTCTGGGGCTCAAGATCCGGACCATAGTTATAGACCCTGGACACGGGGGGCACGATCCGGGGGCAGTGGGTCCAAACGGGGTCAAGGAAAAAGACATTAACTTAAAAATAGCCAAGGAACTTAAAAAGATCCTTGACAGCAGAGGTAAGGAAATCGGAGTGGAAAAAGTTTATCTTACCCGGTCCAGCGACCGATTTATTCCGCTTGAAGAAAGAACCGCCATTGCGAAGAAGCTTGGTGCGGACCTTTTTATATCAATACACTGCAATGCCTCCAGAAATAGAAAAGCCACAGGGTCAGAAACATATATTTTAAGTTTTACAAATGATAAAAGAGCGCTTGAAGTTGCAGCGCGGGAAAATGCCACCACCACAAAAAGGCTCAGCGATCTGGACGACATTCTGAAAAAATATCTCCTGAGTTCTAAAATTGAGGAATCTGAAAAATTCGCATCTCACGTGCAAAAGTCCATTTATGAGAATATTGCCCCCAGGTATAAGTTTTTTAAGAACAAAGGTGTTAAAAGAGCACCGTTCATTGTTTTGATTGGAGCTGATATTCCGAGCATACTCGTTGAAGCCTCTTTTATATCAAATCCCAGAGAGGAAAAAAGGCTCAACAACTCCAGGTACAGATTGCGTATAGCTCAGGGCATATACGAAGGTATAAAGCGGTACTCTTCCGAAATTCAGTCCGCAGACGCCTTTGATGACTTTGACTTTATTGCTTACAATGAACATTAACGGTGAAATTGCCCGCATATTCAATGATATTGCCAATATGCTTGATATCGCGGGTGAAAACCCATTCAAAATACGCGCCTATAAAAAAGCCTCAAGGAACATACTCGAACTGGACGAAGATATAAAAACCTACTCCCTTGGAAACGATATAGAAAGTATTGATGGAATAGGAAAGGATCTTGCACGGAAGATAAGAGAGTTCCTTGATGAAGGCAGGATGCAGTATTACGAGGACTTAAAAACGCGGGTTCCGGAAACGCTTACCGATATGCTCAACGTTCAGGGCATCGGACCAAAGTTTTTACGCACTCTCTATCAGGGTTTTGGCGTGCGGGATATAAACGATCTTGAAAAGGTCATTGAGAGCACGGAGCTGCAGCAGGTAAAAGGCATCGGGTCAAAGAAGATAAAAGAGATAAAGGTGGGAATTAAACTTTTCAGATCTCATATAGACAGAATAAACCTGGGGTTTGCACTGCCGGTTGCAGAATCGCTCAAGGATGAACTTGCACGGATCAGAAACGTTGATGAAGTAAAAATAGCGGGAAGCCTAATAAGGGGACTGGAAACCACTCAGAGCATAGATATCGTTATTATCTCTGGTAAAACGGAGCAGGTAAAAAGATCAATTATCAACTCCCCGTTTGTAAGGGAAGTACTGGAGAGTGATAATGGTTTTCTTTCTTTTCTTCTGGACAGGAAGATAAAGGTCAGAATAGATTTTGGTACTAAGGAATCATCCGTTTATTCAGTTTTTATCGCAACCGGCTCTGAAGAGCATACTGAAAGAATTAAGGATATAGCAAAGCAGAAGGGCGTTGACCTGATAAGCAGCAGATTCAGTTCAGAGGCCGATCTGTATGAATCGCTTGGCATGCAGCACATTCCCGCGGAAATAAGAGAGAACAGAGG
>CAZUNK010000066.1:0-31031 GCA_964622285.1 uncultured Spirochaetia bacterium | reverse complement strand
GCTGAATTGTTATTCTTAAATTTCCATCTGCATAGTTATCGGCGATATCAGCCAAAGCTCTGCCGGAATCAGATACAACATCTCCAAGCTGTATCCTGATACTGATGACCGAATACCCCTGGGCTCCCGCAGGAGAAACATTTGTTGCTTTCCAGTCTATAAAATCCGGGTCATCTTTAACGGCGTCAGGTGCAGGTTCAAAATCATAGTTCTTATCCGGCGGAGTTTCATTTTCATCAATATCTTTTAAATAATCATTCCATGAAGCATCTTCTTCTAAATTTGCCCTTTCCTCTTCAACAAGTTCTTTGAACTTATCAAATCCCAGTTTCCGAATTAAAAACTTCATTCTGGCTTTCATTCTTACTTTTCTTTCACCGTATCTATCATATACCCGTACTATAGAAGCTGATAATGGGATCATTTCCTCAACCGGAATAAAGTCGCTCCACAAATAGCCCAGTGAAGGTGAAGCCCCCAGGCCGCCCCCAACGTATAGCTGAAAACCTTTTTGTCTTTGGCCTTCAGTTTCTTTGATCACTGCTCTGAATCCCAGATCATGAATTCTTATCCCTGCATTATCCACATCCGGGTCGCTCTCAAAACATACCTTGAATTTTCTCCCCATGTTCTGGCATATAGGATTGTAGAGCATGAAGTTCTTAAGCGCCTCAGCGTAGGGGGTTACATCAAACGTGTCACTGGGAGAAGCGCCTGTGAACGGAGAAGCGGTTATGTTCCTGACAGTATTTCCACATGCCTCCCTGGTAGTTATTCCAGCGTCGGCAAGCTCTTTCATCATTTTAGGAACATCCTGCAAATTCAAATAATAGAGCTGCACATCCTGACGCGTTGTTAAGTGCATAAAACCCACGGAATATTTATCTGAAACGTCGGACAATCTTCTAAGCTGGTCGGAAGTCAGTCTCCCATAGGGGATCTTGATCCTCTGCATCTGAACTCCCGCCTGCCTTTGAGCGTAAGTTCCGAGTTGAAGCCTGATCTTCTGAAATTTTACCTCACCGATCTGTCCAGCTCTGTACTTATTTATATCTTCCTGAAAATCATCCAGCTCTTTCAGAACCCGTTCAGGCAACCTTTCTTCAACATTTTGTAAAAATTCATCATCCATGTCTTTTACACCTCAAAGTACAATGAACTTTTTTTAACCGGGGGACTTAAACCTTATGGAAGCAAACTGGGATGACTCTGGAACGTGCATTCACGGTTCATAACGGTCCCCACCTATTACCAAAACTTTCATTAATTGTACTTGGCGAACAACTTACGCCACAATAACGCAATCCTCCCAATTATAACCATAGAAATGAATGGATTAAATATGGGAGTGTATATTTGTTTTTGAGTTATGTCAACTTAAACAGATAATTCTGGAACTGACTAAAAACCGTCCCCACTGACCTGACTGCCAATCCACCTTCTGATAATGGACAGTACATACTTTTTCTGCGTATCATTCAGTTCCCTTCCCTTTTTCACGCCGTGCCACTTCTCCAGACAACTTCTGCAACATGTGCCCGTTGCATGTTGAGCAATAAATACAGGATGGCCGCCAAAAGGCGTCTGTTTACCATCATTTTTAGGGGAAGCAGGAGCAAGGCGAGCATCAATAAAATCAGAGGCATGAAGCATCACTACGTCCATGCCCTTCTCTGCAATATACTCTATCTCTTTCCCGCGCAGTTTGAATTTACTTCTGAACTTAGATCTTGCCAGACTTTTTAATACGTAATCAATATCAATCATACGCAGCCTATCAAATGAGCAAGGCGTTAGTTCACAAAATAAATTAACGGAACTATCAGACTTTCCCTTAATATGTACTTAAATTTGAGGGGCTTATCCTTCAGTTTCACGGCAGATGTGCCTGATTTCTTGATATTATTACGCTCTGCGATCTTTTTTACTCTGTACAGGTGGTAGCCGTGGCTTACAAACAAAACTTCATTTATATCATTGTCCTCTAAAATTTCTGCAACGTTCCTCAGACTTTCCTTTGTTGTCCTGCTTTCTCCTTCCGTCAGTATCTTATCCTCAGGCACTCCTTTATTGTACAGATAGATCTTACCTGCGCCGGCTTCAGATATAGTGTTACCTTCAGACTTTCCTCCGGTTAAAATTATATATTCAGCAATACCTTCCCCGTAGAGTTCATGAGCATGATCAAGCCTTGCTTTCAGCATAGGAGAGGGTACCCCTTTCCACTGGCTGGCACCTAAAACCACTATTGCATCAACTTTTTCATTTTGATCGTTCTTGCTTTCCAGAGAGGTTCTGTATATGTCCAATATAAGCAGTCCCCAGAGCACTACCGCGATCAGAAAAACTAATAAAAGTGATTTCAGGAAAAGTCTCATCATAAAGATAAGCAGCTTAATCTTGCTGATAATCCACAGGTCATCTTTTAGCAGGCAGTTTTATCACTTCTGTGCCTTTTGGAGGTTTAAATACAAAAACACTGTCGGGGATATTAACGTTCGTCCGGACTTTGGAAAGTGAAATTCTGGTTTGATTGCCAAAGGGATCAAAAAGGTAAATTGTATCTACAAGCGAGATCAACCTGCTTACCCTTATAACCACCCTGCTGTCATCATCGCCTGCACCGTTTGGAACAAGTTCAAGCAGATCAGCGTCGTTCGCACTTAAGGCTTTATCATCTAACAATCTGATCTTATAAAATTTTTTGATCTCTCCCAAGCCTGAAAGAAGCATTATAGAATTGGTGCTTTGACTGATCTCAGCAAACGTTGACTCCAGCACCTGGTTGTCCCGTTCGTTGTAGTAAAGCATCTTCTTTCCATTTGAAATGTACACTTCTTTTGTGGGGTCTTTATAAACCCATTTCATTTTGTCAGGTTTTTTAAGCCATACTGTTCCTGAGGCCGTCTGCGTCTTGCCCAGCGCTCTTACTTCAGCCTCTTGAAAAAAATCAGCACGGTAGTCAGTTATTTCATTGTACTTTTTCTGTACTCTGTCCACAATTTCATCCAATTTCCCCTTCTTGTTTGACAAAGCAGACTGACTGGAAACAAGTAATGCAAAGATCAGTATCAGATAAACTCTTTTTCTCAACTGGACAACCCCTCTATTTGAGTTATATCCATATAGACCTCCCTTGGTTTTCCCGCGGATTCCTGAGGACCCACAACACCTTCCCGCTCCATCATCTCTATTATGTTCGCCGCTCGGTTGTAACCTATATTAAGTCTTCTTTGAAGCATGGACACAGAAGCCTGTCTCTTTTCCAGGACAACTCTCAGGGCAGAATTATACAGTTCATCTTTTTCTCCTTCAAATTCCGCATTCTCCTCAGAATCTTCAACGTACGTAATATTTTCATTATATTCAGGTTGTCCCTGGGTCTTTAGATGTTCAGTGATCCTTTCCCTCTCCCGGTCTGATATTAAAGCTCCCTGAATTCTGATCAGCGAAGAAGCGCCCGGTTTCCAGTATAACATATCGCCTTTTCCAAGAAGGTTCTCCGCTCCACCTGTGTCCAGTATTATTCTTGAGTCAATTTTAGATGACACATGAAATGAGATCCTTGAAGGAAAATTAGCTTTTAAGAGTCCGGCTACAATGTCCGCAGAAGGCCTCTGAGTTGCAACCACAAGATGAATCCCTGCCGCTCTTGCCTTCTGTGAAAGTCTTGTAATAGATTCCTTGATTTCAACTGGCGCGATCATCATAAGATCTGCCAGTTCATCAATTACAATAACTATATAAGGCATCCACCTGTCCAGCTCGTTTTCAGGGTCTTCAGTTTCAATTTTTTTATTATAGGTCTCCAGATCCCTTACCCCTTCTTCGGAAAGCAACCGGTACCTGTCTTCCATCTCTCTCACTGCCCACTTAAGCGCCGCCGCAGCTTTAACCGGTTCCGTAACGACGGGATGAAGCAGATGTGGTATGCCCTCGTAAATTGACAGTTCAAGCATTTTGGGGTCTATCATAATAAACTTGAGCTCGCGTGGGGTTAACTTATAAACAAGGCTGGCAAGAATTGCGTTCAACAGCACGCTCTTACCAGACCCGGTGGTTCCAGCGATCATTAAATGAGGTGCTCTTCTTAAATCAGTGTAGAATGGCTTTCCTGAAATATCCTTTCCAAGCGCAAGAGTAAGGACCGAGTGCTTGTCCATAAACTCAGGGGCCTCAATAAGGTCCCTGATCATAACCACCTCTCTTTCCTGATTTGGAACTTCAATGCCAATTACGTTCTTGCCGGGTATTGGTGCAATTATTCTTACGCTCAGCGCACTCAGTCCCATTGCAAGATCATGTGACAGAGAAGAGATCTTGCTGATTTTAACTCCCGGAGCAGGTTTGTACTCAAACATCGTGATCACGGGACCGGGCCTTACTTCCGTCACTTTGCCCGAAATTTTAAAGTCCTTCAGCTTATCTTCGATCAACCTTGATTCCCGCTCGATAAATTCTTTAAATTCCTCGTCAACCTTTATCTCGGTTTCGTCACTTATATCAAGCAGTTCGGGAGAAGGAAGTTCAAAATCCCTGTTCCAGGGTGACGGCGCCTCCTCATCCTGGTCCGGCGAGCCATCGTGCTTTGGAACATCTCTGTCCAGCTCCAGTACAATTTTAGGGGACGAGGACTCCTCGCTGTCTCCGCCCAGCACATCTTTTTCAACCTCATCCCCGCGTCTGAAAGAAATTACCGGTTGTTCCTTCTTGCTTTGCGGAGTAGTCTGAGGCTTGTTCTTAACGTTTGTTTTATCAGGCAGAAGTTCAGGGATTTTTTTTATAGTTAAGCCGTAAGCGGCTTTGGTAAAATTGATCGTAACGTCTTTTAACAAAGCAAAAAAACGGGACAGTTTATATTCGGTTATTAACATTAAGCTCATCAGGAGAAAGACCGTTACTATGATGTAAGACCCCAGAGTTCCCGCAAATGAATCTTTTATTCTTAAAGACAGGAAACTTCCCACCAGACCACCTGCCGGATCATATCCAAGGAGATTTCCTTTAAACGTCAGCCCAACGATAGTTGTTAAGGACAGAACGAAAATAACGGCAAACAGCGTCTTTGCCAGCTGAGCCATCCTGAGCTTATTTGTAAACACAACGTAAGCGGAATAAAACATGGCAAATGGAATAAAAAAGGAGACAACCCCGAACGAGTGTCCCAAAGTTCCGGAAATAAAAACACCTATAGCCCCCATGGTGTTCTTAAGGTCATATGTGGATTCCGAACTGTAAAATATCAGGCTCAGAAATGAAAAAAGACCGACCGTAAACAGAACTGCCGAAAGTATCTCACTGACTAAAGTGGAACTGCTGTCTTTATGTATGGATCTTCTGTTCTTCGCCATGATAAAAACTTAGCTGACCTCAGCAGACCCTCCACCACAAACAGCCCTCAGGGGTACTGAGTTTAATATAGAGTTACTGTTAATTTCCTGTATTGTCAAAAACATACCTTGGGTGAAAAAAAGCCGCGTTACCAGATCTGCGGTAGCACGGCTTTTAAAAAATCTGTTATCTAAAGGAATTTAACTGATCATGTGCCCAGTATGCTCACAACGCACGTTATACCGTCCATTGCGGGCTGGGCTCCGCCCATCGTTTCTATAATACCTACCTTGGCATCCTTTACCTGACGTTCTCCGGCAACTCCCCTTAAGTGATACACAAGTTCGGCAGTCTGTAGCAGTCCGGTTGCGCCAACGGGATGTCCGCGGGACAATAAACCACCGCTTGGATTAACGGTAACCTTATCTCCTCCCAGCCATGTGCTTTCCTCGTCAATCAGCGTTGCTCCTTCACCTTTTTCACAGAAGCCAAGCGCTTCCACAACCATCATCTCTGCAATGGAAAATGCATCATGTATTTCAGCCAAGTCCATGTCCTCAGGACCCAGTCCTGCCATTTCATAAGCCAGCTTGGACGTTCTAACAACGTTCTCTGAGGGGTCACATGTAAGGCCGGTCGCACTGCTGTACTTACCTGACTGAGCAACACAGCCCAGCACCTTGATTGGCATTTTTTTGGCATACTCGTCCAGAAGATCCTCTGAAACAAGAACCGCCGCCGCGGCTGCATCGCCTACGGGACAGCACATGTTACGCGTGAGCGGGTCTGCGATCATTGGAGCATCAAGCACTTCTTCAACCGTAGTGGTTTTTCTGTACTGCGCGTTTGGATTCAGTGAAGCGTGGTACCTGCTTTTAACAACCACTTTAGCGAGCTGCTCCATTGAAACCCCGTATTCATCCATATATTTTTTTGCTCTTATTGCATAAAGTCCCGGCATGCCCATGCCCAGCGAAACTTCAAGATCATCCTCTTCAAGTGGTAGCGGCCCACCGGACAGTACCCTGCTCAGGTTCTCAACGCCAAGAGCAAGTGCTACATCGTACTGACCATAAGCCACCGTCCTCCATGCCTCCCAAAACGACAGTGTTCCACTTCCACATGCTCCCTCAACGTTAATGGTTGGTTGCCCTACAAGACCAATTTCCTTAAGTGCTCTCTGCCCCACTCCCATACCCTGATAAACGTGACCACAAAAAGCAATCTCTATTTTCCGGGGATGAATATCAGCATCTTTAATTGCCTCCCAGGCAGCTTGCCTCGCAAGAATATGCGCAGGTTTGTCCGGAAATCTTCCGCAGGCTGTATTTCCCACCCCTATAATGTAAACATTTTTAAGTTCGCTCATAATCTCTTTCCTCCTTGCTAAAAATTATACTAATTTTAAACCCCTAAAGACGTTTTGTAAATGTATTTTACTTAAATCTTGACAAACGCACTGTGAAATAATATCATCTATCAAGAGGTTGGTAATTAAATTTGCTAAAAAACACATAAGGAGGATTTACAATGAGCAATGTACCTTCAGCCAGTGAAGTTAATTTATTAGACACTTTTGATGCTATAGGCACCAGGAGGTCTATCAGATGGTATGAACCTCATCAGCAGGTGGAAAAATGGAAAATCCAGGCAATGCTGGAAGCTGCCAGACTTGCACCATCAGCAGGTAACTTCAATGGTCAAAGAGCAATTGTAGTATACAGAGATGAGGACCCTGAAATATGGGAGTTCATTTCAGACTGGAGTCAGATAACCACTCAGATGGCACCCGTGCTTGTTTTTTGGTGCTACGATATGGCTAATTATGACACACAGGGACAGTCCATTCACGATCTAATGAGAACCGGAGCATTGGACAAGGCACATGGTTGGGAGTATGACAGGGTATCAAACCTGTTCCCCTTGCCTGGACTGCTTCCGGATGCTGTATTGCATCGACTTGCCGCAATTGATCTAGGAAACGCGATCGAAAACGCTATACTGGCCGCAACGGCATTAGGACTAGGAACATGCCTTAACGGTGCAAGCGGCGGTGCAAGGAGAAACACAAAGGCAAAATTTGGACTTCCTGATACATACGTGTTCAGTTGGTTGATGACCGTTGGTTATCCCGCAGAGAAAATGGATGGTGGTGGACAGAGATGTCGTCCTCCATTTGATACCATGTTCTTTGAGAAGAGAGTTGGTAATCCTTTTCCCAGGGACCCGGAAACTGTGAAACTTCTTAAAGATCTGAAACTGCTTCAGCCAGAAGGACCCCTTCCCGGCAGACTTGAAGAGGTCAACAAACTTACAAGACGTTTCGGTCTTGGAGATGAATGGTTAACTGACTGGCAATTTGAGGAATCCCAGTTGGGAGCAGTTGCAGGAGACAAGAAATTCACTCATCTTCCCGCAGACCAGGTTAAGGCGTCTGCCGAAGGAGCTACGCCTGATCCAAACTTTTCTCTCACTCCTACCGTAAAAAGAGAAGTAATTCAGGAGTACAGGGAGAAAAAAGGTATTGGAGACGCTGACTAATTTCTGAAAAACAATTTAGTAGGAGGTTACAACAATGGCAGAGATAACGCTAAATATTCCAGACCCAATTCATAATAAGATTAAAAAAAGGGCAGAGCAGACAGGTAATAACGAGGTTGGGGTTATTATAGCTAACCTGGCGCTCACTTTTGGTACGTCTAATTATGATGATTCTAAATGGATCAAAAATCTGAAAGGTCAAGATGACGCATCAAAACCCTGGTAGAGAATATTAGGTTATAAACCTTTAAAAAAGGGGCGAAGAATTCGCCCCTTTTTTATTATCTTTGGAGTTTATTGGCAGAAGATGGTGCAGAGAAAAACCAACTTTGCTAATTTTTCAGGTTAGGGAAATTTTTCAACGTTCTGATCAATTAAAGACAACAGCTCTTTTATATTAGCCTTATTCAAAGCAGAAACCACGGTTGTACCGTATGCTCTTTCTATAAATCCAACGGTTTTCTCGTCGGTCTTATCCCTTTTATTGAAAACCTTCAACATGGGAATATCTCCAAAACCCATGGAGTTCAGTATATCTTCTACGGACTCTATTTTTTCTTCAACCATTGGATCGCTTGCATCAATTACGTGCAGAAGAAGATCGGCTTCGCCTATCTCTTCAAGGGTTGCCCTGAAAGCATTTATCAGATCTTCCGGTAAACCAGTGATAAACCCCACGGTATCTATTATCAACACGTCCGTCCCTGAAGGAAGCCTGATCTTTCTGGTAGTAGGACTGAGAGTTGAAAAAAGCTTGTCCTGAACTTTTACGCTGTCATTTGTAAGCGTATTAAAAAGCGTGGATTTGCCCGCGTTTGTATATCCGACAAGCGAGATTGACCTGATACCTGTTGCCGTTCTTCTTTCACGGGTGCCTTTTCTTCTGAAGCTGATCTTGTCTATCTGATTCTCAAGCCTTTCAATCTGCCTTCTGATGCCCCTGCGCTGATATTCCAGTTTGGTCTCACCTGGTCCCCTTGTTCCTATACCTCCTCCAAGTTGAGAAAGCTCAATTCCCTTACCTCTTAATCGTGGCAGATTATATTTCAGGTCGGCAAGTTTGACCTGGATCTTTCCCTCGCTTGAAGTTGCATGTCTTTGAAAAATTTCTAATATAAGCTGGGTCTTGTCTATGACATTTAACGTGGTTTCGGCCGATATTAAATTAACCTGGGCGGGGGTCAGCTCCACGTTAAAAATTATAGTGCCCGCGCCAACGTGTTCTGCTTCAAGAATGATCTCCTTTAGCTTTCCCTTACCTATAAGATACCTTGGATCAGCCTTCTTTCTTACCTGAAATACCGAACCGAGCACCCTCTTTTCACTTGATTTAGATAGTGATTTAAGTTCTTCCACCGACTGCTGGGCATCTTTTCTGCTCCGAGTGCTGAACCCCACCAATAACACCCCTTCGTTATTAAGGTCCCCGCCCAGTTCCCTGTATGACCTCTCTAAACTGTGCTGAAGTTCATCCAGAAGATAGTTCCATTCAATGTCAACTCTGCCCACGTCGCTGAACGAATGAATTTTCCACTTTTCACCTGAGTTACCGTTTGGTATAACGATATGTGCAAACTGCAGCTTCCCGGCGCTGCCGTTCTCCTTGACCTCCACTACGCCCATCATATCCAGCCGTTCATTCACAAGGGTGGTAAGATCGTCCTTGGACAGGCTGAAATCGTTAAAATGAGAATGGACCACCTTAAAACCCCTTAATCTGAACTTGGCTTCTCTGAACCTTCCCAGAATCTTTTCATAATCAACTTCATACGCGTCGCCAAGAAACACTGAATGGACCTTGCCCCTTCTGTTGATAAGTAAGGATATCTTTCTACCAATTTCGTGGGAAGTGCTTGTGAGGGTTCTTACAAGCTCGGCACTAATAAGACTGGACGGCTGAACTCGCCGTCTGTAGAGCTTTGAGATGGTTTTGAGCTGAGATTTTGTTAATCCAGATGTTTTTCCGTATATGTTCTCTATATTTTACAACCTCGCTGCTGTATCTAACAACTATTAGGTAGTATTATATAATTTCTGAGCATTAAATAAAAGGACCATCTTTATGGATGACTTTATAGAAGAGATCAAGACTTTATCGCAGAAAACAACGCCTTCTGAAAATAACAGGACTTACAAAGAAGAAAATAATGAAGCTCTGAACGTACTGTTTAATATTGCAAGCACAGGGGTTAACAATTTCAACGAAAGCAGTGCCTCCTCCATCAGACTGCACCGGCTGCACGCAGACCTGGTTCCACTTCTTTTTAATTTTCAGGACAGCTGCAGCGGGTTTGTTATAAAGACGGAAAAAAGATTCAGTTTTGTCATCCAGAACAAAAGCAACGTATTTATATACGGACTTGACTCCGAAGATGGCCTGCAGATAAAACAAAATATGCACAGAACAGTACAGCTGTTAAGCCTGAGATACGAGAAGATCAACGACAAAATCACATTTTACGACAGCACCAACAAGGTAATAGATCCGAAGGACGTGGTGCTGCAGGTGATGAAATGGGGACTTAACTAAGGTGAAAGCACAATATGCGTCAGTGAAGCGATCAGCATGATTGAGGCAATTAAAATAAACACGCCCGCTATATAGATAGCACCTTCTTTCTCATGTGGTTCTAATTCAAACATTAATTAAACTGTACAGCACGAACAACGAGTTGTAAAGATAAAAAACAGTCCATTTTAATAAAATGTGTTATAATCAGTCAATAGAGGTTTAAAACAAGGAAAAATTACCTTAAAAACCATTTAAAGGAGAAGAAAATGAGTAAAATTGCTACTATTTCACCGGTTTGGGGATGCAGCGTGGAAGATCTCAGGTCACTTGCCCGCATTTCTGAGGAGGCAGGATTATATGCCATATTTTCCCCTGAAGTTCCTCCTTACAGTGCATTATCAAACGCTCAGGTGTTTGCAGAAGCCACAACGAAGATCAAAGTTGGAACGTGGATAGCTAATATATACATGCGCCAGCCAGTTGTAGCTACTGCAACAGCCCTTACCATTCAGGAAATTACAGGGGGAAGAATGATACTTGGTCTGGGAGTGAGCCATAAACCCGTTAACAGCAGATACGGCATTGAGATGGGTGACCCGGTAGAAGATATGAGAAAGTACGTAACGGAGGTCAGAGCTTTGGCGGATGGAAGTTCTGAAAGATTGACCTTAAAGAGAAAACAGCCTGATCTTCCCGTTTATATAGCGGGACTGACAAAGGGAGCATCAACGCTGGCAGGCGAGGTAGCCGACGGTTTAATGCCATATATGTGCCCTCCTGAATACATGTCTGAACTGACCAGTAACGTGAAAACCGGGGCAGAAAAAGCAGGTAGAAATGTTTCCGACATCACTATAACGAATGGAATTCCTTCTTTCGTATCGGAAGATGAAGGCAAGGCAATTGAGGCTGCTAAAAAGGGGCTCTCTGGTTATGCAAGGTTTCCTTTCTATCAAAGATTAATAAAGAACATTGGATTTGGAGACATTGTAGAACAGATCCAAGGCGGGGCAGACCCTTCGGAAGTGTTCTCTGATGAACTTGTTGAGGCAGTTGCTCTGGCGGGACCAGCCTCTAAGTGCAAGAACAAACTTCAAAGATACTTTGATGCAGGACTGGACCTTGCAATAATTGCACCCGTTCCGGTAGGAAAACAAAGCAACGTGGAGGTTATGGAAAACACGGTAAAAGCATACTCGTAAAAAAGGTACGTACTTATCCAAACGTAAGTTCAGGGAGCAGAAAACGTTAAAACCAATTAAGGCAGCGTTTATGTTCTGGGTACATGCCGGCACTTCAATATTCAAAATTGAAAGAAAACGGGTTATATGCTAATTTATATTTGTTGAACGTTTAGAATAAAGTGATTATTTTACTTTCTGTTAGTACATGTAAAGAGGTAGATAAGTGAACAGTCAGATATTGAAAAATCTAGTTCTTTGGCTTGTGATTTTCATTGTCATTGTTGCACTGTATCAGTTCGTAAACACGCCAAGGGCGACTTATAAGGAAATCAGCTACGGCGAATTTCTAACGTTAGTGGAACACAACGACGTTAGTGATATTGAACTTGGTGAAAACAGTATAAAAGGCAATCTCAGAAACACAGGGATAGGACAGGGCGCTACAAAATTCAGAACCATTGGACCTTCAACCGAAGATCTGATCAACCGTCTTTCAGAGAACAATATCAACTTCAGTTTCTCCGAAAAGAAAGAGGGATCGCTGACGCAAATACTGATCAACTGGGCTCCTTTAATCATACTTATAACGCTGATGGTACTGTTTATGAGACAGATTCAGACGGGTGGAACCAAGGCGATGTCGTTCGGTAAGAATAAAGCCAGGATGCTGACCGAAGGTCAGAACAAGGTAACGTTCAAAGACGTTGCGGGCGTTGACGAAGCAAAAGAAGAAGTCAGCGAGATAGTGGAGTTTCTTAAAGACCCCAAAAAATTCACCAAGCTCGGGGGAAAGATCCCAAAAGGAGTTCTGCTTGTAGGACCTCCCGGAACGGGCAAAACCCTGATTGCCAAAGCCATAGCCGGTGAAGCAGGAGTTCCCTTCTTTATAATAAGCGGGAGTGACTTTGTAGAGATGTTCGTGGGAGTGGGAGCTTCCAGGGTAAGAGAACTGTTTGTACAGGCCAAACGGCACTCTCCCTGCATAATATTTGTTGATGAACTTGACGCAGTTGGAAGACACAGGGGAGCTGGTCTGGGCGGAGGGCACGATGAAAGGGAGCAAACCTTGAACCAGATGCTCGTGGAAATGGACGGATTTGAAGGCAATGAAGGAATTATAGTAATGGCAGCCACGAACAGACCGGATGTTCTGGACCCGGCGCTGTTAAGGCCCGGAAGATTTGACAGGCAGGTCGTAGTACCCAGGCCCGACGTCAGAGGAAGAGAGGAAATTTTAAAAGTCCATTCAAAAGACACGCCTATAAACAGCGACGTTGATCTTTCGCTCATTGCAAGATCTACTCCCGGATTTTCAGGTGCCGATCTTCAGAACCTGGTAAACGAATCAGCACTTCACGCAGCAAAATGCGGAAGAGACAAGATAGCAATGGATGACTTTGAATACGCAAAAGATAAAGTAATGATGGGCGTTGAACGCAAAAGCATGATGATAAGTGAAAAGGAAAAGCGCATTACCGCTTATCATGAAGCCGGGCACGCGCTTGTGGCCAAGTTCACACCTGAAGCAGATCCAATACACAAGGTCACTATTATTCCAAGAGGCATGGCACTTGGAGTTACTCAGCAACTGCCCCTTGAGGATAAATACACCCACTCCAAAACGTATCTTCACAGCACCATCATGGTGCTTCTTGGTGGAAGAGCAGCAGAGGAAATAGTGTTTAATGAAAGAACAAGCGGAGCAGGGAACGACCTTGAAAGAGTAACGGAAATTGCAAGAAAAATGGTATGTGAGTGGGGAATGAGCGAATCACTCGGACCTGTAACTTTCGGAAAAGCTGACGAAAAAATATTTCTTGGCAAGGATATGTCCACGCACACCGACTACAGCAATGAAACCGCTGTACTTATTGACAGAGAGATCAAAAACATCGTGAACTCGTGCTGGGACAAATCAAAAAAGCTATTGGAAGATAACTTGGAAATCCTGCATGAACTTGCCAAAGTTCTGTTAGAGAAGGAAGTAGTTGACAGCAAGGAACTGAATAATCTGGTGCTGAAATATAAACCTGACTTTGCTGATGCAGCTGCTTAAACCTGAGTTAAGTCGCAATTACAATTTTTTTAATACCGGATAATCAGTTCCATGGTATTTGATAGTTAAGTTGTAGATCGGAATGCCAATGACAGGCGAATTGAAAAAAGAAAATCTAACTTGCTGAAACTAAAAAATAAAACCATAGACTTGGATAAGAGAACTCTTGTAATGGGCATATTGAACGTGACCCCGGATTCGTTCTATGACGGTGGTTTCTATAAAACGGTTGACGATTATCTGCTCAGAATAGATAAAATGCTTTCAGAAGGCGCCGATATAGTTGACATTGGCGCTGAATCAACACGGCCTGGTTCAAGTCACATCACAGAGCAGGAAGAACTGGACAGACTGCTTCCCGTTCTTGAAAAAGCCCGTGAAAGATTTGACTGCATATTTTCAGTTGATACGACGAAATCCGCAGTTGCCCGTGAAGCGCTCAAATTAGGAGTCTCAATAATAAACGACATAAGTGGACTCAGTTTTGATGAAAGGTCCGCAGAGGAAGTGGCCCAGTACAAAGCAGGGATGGTCCTGATGCACACTCCCGATCACCCCGCCTATATGCAGCAGAAGACAGGCTACACCTCTCTGATTGAAGATATTATCTCGTCTCTTGACGTTTCAATACAAAAGGCACTGTCCTTAGGGGTTGAATTTGAAAGCATTGTGGTTGACCCGGGCATTGGATTTGGAAAAACAGTGGAGCAGAATATTGAGATAATAAAAAACCTCTCCCGCTTTTCTGTACTAGGAAGACCGGTAATGATAGGCACTTCAAGAAAATCATTTATTGGTAAGCTGCTGGGGGATCTGCCACCTCAGAGCAGGCTGGAAGGTACCGCGGCAAGCGTGGTGGTTTCCATTATAAACGGAGCTTCAATCATAAGGGTTCATGACGTGCATCATATGAAATTAATTGCCACGATGACAGACGCAATTTACAGCGTGAATTAATGAGGGATCAGAATTGGAAACTGTACTGAACTTTAGATACCTTTGGGATACTCTGGACGTACTGCTCGTCACCCTGGTGATCTACTATATTCTGAAGATCATAGAGGGAACAAGAGCAGCTCAGATGCTGCTTGGGCTGACGGCTCTGATCATTCTGTTCTTTATATCAAAAAGCTTTGGGCTTTTTACTCTGCACTGGATACTAAACCATTTCTTCGGTTCCATAATCCTGATTATCGTTATACTGTTTCAGAACGACATAAGAAAAGCACTTACTAATATAGGAAAAAGGCCATTTTTACTCGGATTCAGCAAAGTGCTGTCGGAAGAAAAAACGATCGATGACATAGTAAAGGCCTCCTTTCATCTGGCAAGCAAAAAAACCGGGGCACTTATGGCAATTGAAAGAAACACCAGCCTGGAAGATTATGTGGAACTCGGCATGGACCTTGAAGCTCACATCTCAAAGGAACTGATAACAAGCATATTTCATCCCTCGTCCCCAATGCACGACGGGGGAATTGTTATCGCCAACAACAGGATTATGTCCGCCGGGTCGTTCTTCCCATTAGAAACTGATCCGGATATGGAAAGAAGTTTTGGAACACGGCACAGAGCAGCAATTGGACTGTCTTCCGAGACCGATGCTGTTGTAATTATAGTATCAGAAGAAACGGGGAGCGTATCGCTTGCCGTACAGGGAGAAATAAAACAGAATCTTGAACCATCAGCACTGTATAAAAACCTTGCCGACCTGTTTAATGTAAAACCGGTAGAAGGGAAAGAGGAAAAATATTTTTCACAGTCAACAATGTAGAAATGAGCCTGATACCTAACCAAGACGAACTGAAAAAATCGGATATCGTAACACCGTTTCTTAAAAACTACGGTAAGATGATAATTGCATCTGTAATTGCCATCTTTCTATGGATTGCAACAAATCTGGAATTTGATATAGAAAAAACTTTCTCCGTTCCCGTGAGGTACACGAACCTGCCGGTAAATTTAATTATTACAAATAATCCACCTGATAAAGTAAACCTGACCGTCAAAGGTCCCAGATATGAAATCTTTTCTTTTGACAACTTGATCTCACCCATGTCTTACGACCTTTCCAGTTTCAGCAAGGGAATGTCAAACGTTCAAATTCGAACCGAAGACATAAGTCTTCCAAGAAGAATCAAAGCCATAAGCACGAGTCCCTCCGAGATCCCAATAGAGATCGACAGTCTCACCACTAAAACTGTCAGGATCAATCCGGTGCTTGGCAAACCCAACAAGGGGTACATTATTGAAGGTGAGCCAAAAATCTCACCTACCAAAGTTAAGATCAAAGGTCCAAGAAAACTTATAAAGCAGTATGAAACCATTGATACACGCTTTATCAGCCTGGAGGGAGAAAAATCAAATTTCTCCATTGAAATCCCTTTAGAACCTCCGAGTGACCTGTTCAGTATAGAAAGCGCCAAGCTTGTCAAAATAAACGTAAACATCAAGGAAGAAAACCTTACAAAAGAGTTTAATAATCTGAACGTTTCTTTTAAAAACTTTGAGACCATTAACTATAAAACTTCAAGTCAGACCATCATAACTCTCGCATTTGATGGACCGTACAGTCATGTTAACAAACTTAACAGTGATGATATATCCGTTTATGTTGACGCCAACGACTTGAAAAATGCTGAAATTGGCGTGCATGAACTGCCTATAAGAGTTGACTATCCAAACTCTGATAGTTTAAATTTAAGCAGTGTCTCACCTAAAATAGTTGAAATAAGCATCAACTGAGTTGGAAGGTAAATTGTTAGGTTCAAAAAACCTGTTTGGTACTGACGGCATACGTGGTGTTGCAAATAAATATCCAATGACCCCGGAGGTCTCGCTCAGTCTGGGAAAATCGCTTGCACACATCATCACTAGCTCCTGCAGTTCATCTGCTCCCCACGTCATACTGGGCAAGGATACAAGGGTCTCCGGCTATATTTTTGAACAGGCCATATCTTCCGGACTGGTATCCATGGGCGTTGACGTTTATTTGGTGGGACCTCTGCCAACTCCTGCAATAGCCTTTTTAACCAAAGATATGAGAGCAGATGCCGGATTGGTAATATCAGCCTCTCACAATCCTTATACAGACAACGGAATAAAAATATTTGACAGATATGGCTTTAAACTCGCGGATGAAAAAGAACTGGAAATTGAAAGGTTGATGTCCGGTCCTTCAGATAAACTGCTCGGCTCAGGCAACAGTATTGGTAAGACCATAAGAATTAACGATTCCATTGGAAGATACATTGTGTTTGTTAAAAAAACCTTTCCGGAAGATCTTAATCTGGAGAAAATAAAAATTGTACTGGACTGCGCCAATGGAGCAGCTTATAAGGTTGCCCCGGCAGTGTACAGGGAACTTGGAGCGGAAGTCGTGAGTCTGGGAGTTAAACCTAATGGAATAAATATCAACACTAACTGCGGCAGCCTTAATCCGCAGCTGCTGACAGAAAAAGTTTTAAAGCACAAAGCCGATATAGGAATTGCTTTAGATGGAGATGCCGACAGGGTTATAATATCCGACGAAAAAGGAAATATCGCCAACGGGGATACCATTCTCGCAATTTGTACTGAAGAGATGATAAACAGAAAGCAGCTGAGAAAAAATGAGATAGTTGCAACCTTAATGAGCAATATGGGCCTTGAGCTTTTTCTGAAGCAAAAAGGGATTAAACTTCACCGTACCGACGTGGGAGACAGATACGTAGCGGAGCTCATGAGAGAAAAAGGTATAAACCTTGGCGGAGAACAGTCGGGACACATTATATTCCTTGACCATACCACAACCGGTGATGGAATTCTGGCATCACTGCAGGTTCTGGCGATCATGAAAAGATTACAAAGGCCTCTATCTTATTTTGCAGAAAAGATAGAGATGTTTCCTCAGGTTATAAAAAACGTGAAAATATCTGAAAAACCCCCATTAAATCAGATTGCCGGTTTGGAAAAAATGGTTAAACATTACAAGAGCAAGCTCAGGAACAAAGGAAGAGTTCATATCAGATATTCAGGCACTGAGCCGCTCGCAAGAATAATGGTTGAGGGGCAGGAGGTCTCCGACATAAACAATATTGCCTTTGATATTTATAATCATATTGACAAAGAAATAGGTTTGGAAAATGCCGAGATTAAACCTAAACGTTGATCACGTTGCCACATTAAGACAGTCAAGGGGAGGAACGGATCCTGATCCGGTGGCTGCCGCATTGATATCGGAGCTGTCCGGATCAAGTGGTATAGTGGTGCACCTGAGAGAAGACAGGCGACACGTGCAGGAGCGGGATCTGGAAATATTGAAAAAATGTGTGCAGACCAAGCTCAACCTGGAAATGGCAGCCACTGATGAAATGGTCAGAATTGCCGGAAGGATAAAGCCTGACATGGCAACTCTCGTTCCCGAAAAAAGAAAGGAACTTACCACCGAAGGAGGCCTGAACGTGGCGGCAAGTTTTAAAAAAATAAAAGCAGTCGTCACCAAACTGAAAAAATACAATATATTTGTAAGTTTATTTGTTGATCCTGACAAAGAGCAGATTGATAGATCAAAGGAGGCAGGTTCAGATATGGTTGAGATCCATACCGGGATGTACGCCAATGCCAGGAGCGAAAGATCACAGAACAGAGAACTGAGGAAGATTGAAAATGCTGTAAATCATGCTCTCACACTTGGCCTTAGAGTTTCAGCCGGACATGGGCTTAATTATCACAATGTAAGAAAAGTTGCCGCAATAGACGGCATAGAAGAACTTAACATAGGACACAGTATCATATCAAAATCAGTGCTCGTGGGCATGGAAAAAGCAGTCAGGGATATGATTGAGCTTATAGACTGAAAAGGAGCTGATGATAATGGTTTTAGGACTGGGAGTAGACATAGTACAGAACGATAGGATAGGAAAGATAATTGATAGATGGGGAGAAAGATTTCTTAACAAGATATTTACCAGCATGGAGATTGATTTCATTGATAAGCGCAGTCAGAAGATACAAAGATATGCGGCAAACTACGCAGTTAAGGAAGCAGTGGTTAAAGCTCTGGGCACGGGATTTAGAAACGGGATTAATTTTCACAGCATACAGGTCAGACACAATGAACTGGGAAAACCCTGGGCTGAACTTCACGGTGCAACCAGGTCTCTTGCCAGACAAATAGGCGTTGATAAAATACACACATCTATATCCCATGAAAAAAACTACTCAGTAGCAGTGATTTTGCTGGAGGGTACTTAAGAACTCTGCCAAAACTTTCCGTATCACCGTTCCCTGCAGAGTCGTGCAGAAAAGTGCTTTTATACAACCTGAGCGTTTTCTTTTAATTCCTGAGAAATGCTTTCCGGCAGTGCTTCGTAGTGGGAAAACTCCATTGTAAATGTTCCGCGCCCTTCGGTCATGGACCTCAGATTCGTGGCATATCCAAACATCTCACCCAATGGTGACTGCCCTTTGATCGCCTGCATTTTACCTCTGGCTTCCGTATTGCTTATACGTCCCCTCCGGGAGTTCAGGTCACCTATTACCGTTCCCATAAAATCTTCCGGCACTACGACTTCAAGGTTCATAACAGGTTCTAGTATGATCGGATTGGATTTTAAAACGGCGTCTTTGAACGCCTGAGAAGCAGCAACCTTAAAAGCTATCTCTGACGAATCCACTTCATGAAAAGACCCATCATATAAAGTCACGGACACGTCCACAACGGGGTATCCAGACACAACCCCGGTCTTCATTACTTCCACAACACCTTTTTCAACGGCCGGGATGTACTCTCTCGGGATCACTCCACCTTTGATCTGATCTATGAACTTAAATCCTGCTCCTCTTTCCAGCGGATCCACCTTGATCTTCACATGACCATACTGACCTCTGCCGCCCGTCTGTCTTATAAATTTATTTTCAACATCCGCATTCTTTGTAATGGACTCTCTGTAAGCTACCTGCGGCTTGCCAACATTAGCATCAACG
Source organism: uncultured Spirochaetia bacterium (assembly GCA_964622285.1). Classification (GTDB taxonomy): domain Bacteria; phylum Desulfobacterota_D; class UBA1144; order Nemesobacterales; family JAJCZQ01; genus CAZUNK01. Next base: position 11,440 of record CAZUNK010000066.1, on the reverse strand, counting down.
TTGAATTCCCTGTTTAATCTGTCCACTATGATTTCCAGATGCAGTTCTCCCATTCCTGAAATTAACGTCTGGCTGGTCTCGTCGTCAAACTTGATCTTAAACGAAGGGTCTTCCAGCGCTAACTTGTTCAAAGCCAGTCCTAATTTTTCCTGATCAGCTTTGGATTTTGGCTCTATTGCAATGGATATTACAGGTTCTGCAATATGGAGGCTCTCAAGAACTATAGGTTTGGACTCATCACACAATGTGTCGCCGGTAATTGTATTTTTCAGTCCAACCGCCGCAACAATTCCCCCGGCAACATTCTCTTTTATATCTTCTCTTTTATCTGCATGCATCCTCAAAAGTCTTCCGATCTTTTCCTTTTTCTGTCTTGACGTGTTGTAAACCGTAGTGCCTGAATTCAGCTTGCCGGAATAGATCCTCAAATAGGTAAGCTGTCCAACAAACGGATCAGTCATTATCTTGAAAGCCAAAGCCGAAAACGGTCCATCCTCAGTAGGTAACCTAACGTCTTCCTTGTCGGAACCTGGTGTCAATCCCTTAATGGGAGGAAGGTCCGACGGGGCGGGCATAAATTCAATGATAGCATCTAAAAGCAACTGAACGCCTTTGTTTTTAAAAGCCGAACCACACATCACAGGGATAATGTTCAGTTCAATTGTGTGTGTCCTTATGGCGTTCATGATCGTTTCTTCAGGAATTTCTTCACCACCCAGGTACAGCTCCATTATCTCTTCAGAGTGATCGGCAAGACCTTCAAGCAATTTCTCTCTGTAAAGATTTGCCTGGTCCACAGTATCACCGGGAACATCAACGAATGTATACTTGGACCCCAGAGATTCACTGTCCCATACAGCCATTTTCATTTTAATAAGGTCAACTATTCCCTTGAACTCTCCGTTCTCAAACCAGGGGATCTGCAGGCACACCGGATTGGCATCCAACCTGTCCTTGATCTGAGTAACGACTTTGTAAAAATCAGCTCCGACCCGGTCCATCTTATTTATAAAACACATTCTGGGCACTTTGTACCTGTCGGCCTGCCTCCAGACGGTCTCAGTCTGGGGTTCCACCCCTCCAACGCAGTCAAAAACGACCACTGCTCCATCCAGAACCTTTAAAGACCTCTCAACCTCAATTGTAAAATCAACGTGTCCTGGGGTGTCTATGATGTTTATTCTATGGTCTCTCCAGAAGCAGGTTGTAGTTGCCGAAGTAATAGTGATACCCCGCTCCCGCTCCTGTGCCATCCAGTCCATGGTCGCGGTTCCTTCATGAACTTCACCTATTTTGTACGTGAGACCGGTGTAGTAGAGAATTCTCTCCGTAGTTGTGGTCTTTCCTGCGTCAATATGGGCAACGATCCCGATATTTCTGACTTTGCTTATTGGTATGATCTTTTCTGACATTGAACTTAAATAACCTTTGAGCGGGATTGGCTGTTTATTAGCCGTGCTCTTACCATCTGTAGTGTGCAAATGCTCTGTTGGCATCTGCCATTCTATGTGTGTCTTCTTTCTTTTTTATTGCTCCACCTTTGTTTTCAGCGGCTTCCATAAGCTCGGAACTCAGCTTTTCCACCATTGATTTCTCGCTTCTCTTGCGAGTGGCTTCTAATAACCATCTGATCGCAAGGGATTGCTTTCTGAACGGACTTACATCCATAGGGACCTGATAAGTGGCACCCCCCACTCTTCTGGATCTGACCTCAACCGCTGGCCTGATGTTTCCCACGGCTTTATGAAAAACCTCAAGCGAATCCTTTCCGGTCTTTTCACCAACTATCTGCAGTGCTCCGTACAGTATCTTTTCTGCCTTGCTCTTTTTACCGTCCCGCATAAGTGAGTTGAGAAATTTGGAAACAACCTCGTCTTGATATTTAGAGTCTAATGCTATAGTTCTTTTTGATACACGTCCTTTACGGGGCATAACTGTTTTCCTCTGTCAGCTATTTGGGTTTTTTAGTGCCGTATTTAGAACGGCTTTTACGCCTGTCATCAACTCCTGTGGAGTCTAAAGTCCCTCTTACTATATGATACCTAACTCCCGGCAGGTCCTTAACCCTGCCTCCTCTTATAAGTACCACGGAGTGCTCCTGAAGGGAATGTCCCTCGCCGGGTATGTAACCTGTAACCTCAATACCATTTGTCAGCCGAATCCTGGCCACTTTTCTCAGAGCAGAATTTGGCTTTTTAGGAGTGGTTGTATACACCCTGACGCACACACCTCTTCTCTGAGGGCAGTTCTGAAGCGCAGGAGATTTGCTTTTCTTCTTTATGACCTTTCTGCCATCTCTTACTAACTGACTTATAGTAGGCATTTACACTTTAACTCCTCAAAAAATTCAAATGGTTATTGTATGCTGATAATTCAAACGTTGTCAATATTTTTGTCAAATATTAAAATCCACGGCTAAACGTCAGCCTGGTATCGCTTTATTTCCAATATCTGTCCTGTAGTGCAAAGTTCCATCATCTATAACGCTGATCTCTTTATAAACTCTTGTAATCGCATTTTCTATTGTATCACCCGTGCAGACTACACCAAGCACCCTGCCCCCGTCTGTAACTATACTGCCGTTCTCAAGTTTAGTTCCCGCGTGAAACACGGCAACGTCCCGGCTCTCTTTTAATAGGTCTATTTTACTCAGCTTTACTCCTTTTTCATATTTTCCGGGATAGCCCTTTGAGGCCATCACAACGCAGATAGCAGTACCTTCCTTATGCTCAACCTTTTCGTGAGCGAGCCTGCCTTGTGCTACCTCGTTCATGACCGGGACAATATCAGTTTTCATTTTGAACAGGATGGGCTGAGCTTCCGGATCCCCGAATCTGCAGTTGTATTCAAGTACTTTTATTTCATCCCCGTCTATCATCAAACCTATATATAAAACGCCTTTGTACCTTTTGTTCTCAGCGGCCATCCCCTGTAACGTCGGTTCCACGATCTTGGATACTATGACCTTAAGCAAAGCGTCTGTAACGACCGGGGCCGGGCAGTACGCTCCCATTCCACCTGTATTTGGACCTTTATCATCATTATATGCGGCTTTGTGGTCCTGGGAAGGTTCAAGCAGTAAATATTTTTCTCCGTCAGTTATTACAAATATGGACGCTTCCTGCCCTGTTAAAAATTCCTCTACTACGATACTTTTACCCGCATCTCCAAACGCTCTGTCAGACATGATTGATCTTACCGCGTCCTCACCTTCACTGACGCTGCTGCATAAGATCACGCCCTTGCCTGCCGCAAGTCCATCTGCCTTTACAACGAACGGGAACTTTATCGTCCTGATAAATCCCAGGGCATCCTCACTGTCAGTAAAGGTCCTGTACTCCGCAGTTGGGATCCCGTGCCTTTTCATGAAGTTTTTGGAAAAGACCTTGCTTCCCTCAAGCTCAGCAGCAGCTTTTGAAGGACCAAAGACCTTCAGACCTTCTTTTTCAAAAACATCAGCAAGTCCAAGTGTTAAAGGTATTTCCGGCCCTACCACCGTTAAGTCTATGTTGTTTTTCTTTGCAAACTGTAAAAGCCTTTCAATCTCTGTTGCCTGAATGTCCACGCAGGTGGCATCTTTGCTGATTCCCGCGTTTCCCGGGGCACAAAAAAGCTCTGTTACCAGGGGGCTCTGTTTGATCTTCCAGCATAAAGCATGCTCTCTTCCGCCGCTTCCTATAACCAGTATTCTCATCTGATGAATTTATCCTTCCGTTTTAAGAGGCCTATTTCTTTCTGAAACCTGTCCACTACTTAAATATCTGCTCCACTTTTTTGACGGCACTGGAAAGCGTGAACACGACTAAACGGTCGTTGAGCTGCGGAATAAAATCTCCCCTTGGTATTTTTATCCCACCATCCCTGATACAGATGCCAACTATGGACTCTTTAGGAAAGTCAATGTCCTGTAACGTTTTACCTATGACCTCCGACCCTTCCTGAATTTCAAACTCCAGCACCTCGCCCCTTCCCTCCTCCAGCAGAGTAATGTGCGCCACTCCTCCTATATGAAGTAAGCTCAGTATCTCATTTGCAATAACAAGCCTTACGCTTATCGCCCTGTTAACGCCAATTGCCTCAAGCACATCTATATAATCCGGATTTGTATAAAGCACGGTTGTCTGCTTTACACCGAGATTTTTTGCAAGAAGAGCACTTAAAACGTTTTTTTCATCATCGCCGGTCAAAGCGGCCAGGTAGTCGGTTGATTCAACTCCGGCTTCCTTTAAGCATTCGGCGTCCGTCGCGTCACCGTTGAAAACGGTAACTTCCGGAATGGCATTTGCAATCATCTTTGCCCTGTCAGTATCGTTCTCTATTATTCTCACGCTCATGTTCTTTTTCAGCAGAGTTGCCGCAACGGTCCTTCCAAGTCTTCCGCCCCCTAATATTATTGCAGAACGTATACTGTCCATTTTTAAATTAAAAAGACCTTTTAATCTTTCCATAACTTCCGGGTCGCCCAGAGCAAAAACGTAGTCTCCGGCCTCCAGCTTCGTATCACCTGAAGGAATTGTGATCTTTCCTCCTCTTGAAACGCCTACAAATATCCAGGAACTTGCAGGTTCAAGTTCGTTGAGGCGTTTTCCCGCGATCTCCGCACCTTCTTCCACCTTGAGCTTGAACAGTTCAGCTTCATTGTTCTCTCCGAATATCTCAGTTTTCCACGCAAAAGGATGACTTATAAGATCAGACAGCTTGGAGGCAATTATCTTACTCGGATTAACGACCTGTATTCTTTTATTTTCCAGAAGGTTGGTATACTGCACATAGTCTTCGTTCCTTATTCTGCAGACCACGCTTTGCAGACCCAGAGAACTGGCAAACAGCGAAGACAGTATATTGGCTCTGTCGTCGCCACTTACGGCAAGGAACACATCAGAGTCCTTTATTCCGGCTTCCAGCAGAACCTTTGGATTACCTCCCTCGTCATGAACAGCCATCAGATCCAGGCTGTCTCTTAACTTTGAGTATCTCTCTCTGTCGCTTTCAATAACCACCACGTCATGATCGTCGCAAAGCTCACTTGCTAAAAACGACCCGACCTGTCCGGCGCCAATAATTATTATTTTCAAATACCTAACCTGCCTGCTTCTCAGATTTCCCTGATGATATCAGTAACAGTTTTACTATACCTGCACATATCAGGGATAAGGATATCAACTGTGCCTGGGAGAGTCCATCAATGGAACTCGGCGTGGTGTTTCTTATAAACTCCATACAGAACCTCTGCGCGCCAAGCACAATAAAAGTCAATGAAGTAATAAATCCTGCAGCATAAGCTTTCTTCCTCATGTTCCACAGAAAGTAAAACAGTATAAACATACTTACTGAATCATAGATCTGCGTCGGATGAACCTTTTCTAAAGTGGGAGGGTCGCCGTCCGGGAAAGACATCGCCCAGGGCAGCTGCGTTGGTACGCCGTAATCATCCCCCACGAGCAGGCATCCAATTCTTCCTATTCCATAAGCAATAACCACCGGAGCGGCCGAAACGTCGGTCAGGTACCAGAAATTCATCCTTTTGTATAAAGACGCTGCATAGATCATGACCAGGGCTCCAATAAAACCACCAAAAAACGTATAGCCAAATGGAAGATAGCGAAGTGGGTCCTGGAGCAGTTCCGAAAACGTTACGTTCTGATATAAAAAAAGCAGCTTGGCGCCCACCAGTCCACCTACGAAACTGGCGAGCAGCAGAACATCGGCAATGCTTCCAGGCTCCCCACGTCTGATCAGATCTTTCTCGCATAAATAGTAAGCAACAATAAAAGCCACCATCACCATTACGAAAAAAGATGAGATGCCAAAGGAACTTATCTGAATGAGCGTGGGGTACAATAGAGACCTCTCAAAAGGAATTTAACTGTAAGATCATAACAGAACTAAAGTTCTTCATAAACATCTATCCGTCTTTATCTCTCCGGAGAACGTCTTTAATATAAAGCGTGATCCACTCTTCACCGTTCCACTTATCTATTTTAGGAGTAAAAACAACATCAGCCACCTGGACCGAGCTTATTTTATCACCGGCGTTAAACCACATTGCTTTCATAGAACGCTTTCCGTCGCTTACCAGCACGTTGAGATGTCGCTGTTTGATCAACTTCTGCTTCTTTATATTTACGGAACTGACCAGAAAAACAGGCTCCGGGTTGCCAACGCCAAAAGGAGCCATTCTCTGAATTTCTTTCAGCAGCGCAGGGTCTATCATTTCCAGCTTAAGCTCCATATCTATGTTCAGTGCCCTCTCCCGGGCTACTTTGATCTTTGAAACGGCTTTTGAAAAAAGAGCTCTGAACTCCTCTATGTTTTCTTTTTTTATAGATATTCCGGCTGCCTGCTCATGCCCGCCGTAGTTTTCAAACACATCCCCGATCTCCGACAGTATCTTATAGATGTTCACTCCTTCTATGCTCCTGCCTGAACCTTTGCCTATCCCGCTGTCATCAACGGCAATTAAGAAAGTCGGTTTCCTGTACATCTCAACCAGCCTTGAAGCCGCTATACCGATCACCCCCTGATGCCAGTCGGTTGAAGATAAAACAATTGAACTGCTTTTTTTAAAACTTTCATTTGCCCTGTACATTCCGACCGCTTCATCAAGTACGGTTTTTTCAACGCTCTGTCTATCTTTATTGTTTTTATCAAGGTCCGCAGCAAGGCGTTTTGCCATACCGGGATCATCCGTGGTTAAAAGATCAATGGCCGGCTTTGCGCTCTGCAACCTTCCGGCGGCATTTATCCTGGGACCAAGCTTAAAGCTCAGATCATACGAATTCACCGGACCGCTTAAACCGCTGACCTCTTTTAAAGCCTTTATTCCCAGTCTCCTGGAATCCTGTATCCTTTTAATTCCCTCTTTAACCATGATCCTGTTAACGTCGGTAATCGGCGCACAGTCGGCAACCGTCCCCAGCGCAACAAGGTCCAGATAATCGCCCAGATTCGGTTCTCCATTCTTAAAAAAGCCTTTATCCCTTAAAAAACGCCTGAAAGCTATCACAAGATTAAAAACGACGCCCACGCCCGTTATTTCTTCGGCAGGATAGTTACAGCCTTTCTGATTAGGGTTCAGTACCGCTACGGAGCCTGGAACTGTATCAGATGGCTGGTGATGATCGGTAATTATAAAGTCAACTCCAAGTTCTTTGGCAAATTCAACCTCATTATGTGCCGTTATGCCACAATCAGCAGAAATGATCAGAGTTACTCCCTGATCGGCAAGCTGCTTGATTGCTTCTGTATTAACTCCGTACCCTTCGCTTATTCTGTCCGGATTGTAAGTTACAACGTTCATGCCAAGCTGACTTGCAAAACTGTAAAACAGTGAGATGGACGTTACTCCGTCAACGTCATAATCGCCATATATGGCGATCTTCTCACCGCTGCTGAGCGCTTTGTAAAGCCTCTCAGTTGCAACGTCCATATCTTTCATCAGAAATGGTGAAGGAAGATCAAACAGCATGGGATTTAAAAAACTTTCAGCCTCAACCTCATCTTTAATTCCTCTATTGATCAGCAGCTGCGCGGTAACCGGCAGGAGATCAAGTTTTTCAGCAATTCGTTGTCTGAGGTTTAAATTTTCCTTTGCAAGAAACCAGTTTTTCTTCATAAACGCCTTAGCTCCTCAGACGGGCAGGTTCTCATACATACCGTGTGATGACCGATCAGCGGATCGAATTGGAAAAAACCTGGCCGCTTCAGCTTTTTAAGCCCGACCCAGGTCACGGTTGCCTTTGTTGCCGGAACGGCGGATAAAATTATACAGTCCCCTGATTCCCAGCAGATAACTGTCCGCTCCAAATCCGGAGATCACTCCAACGCAGATCTCTGACATAAAGGACCTGTGTCTAAATTTTTCTCTGTTAAAAATATTGGAGATATGCACCTCAACCGCCGGAAGTCCGCTGGACAGCAGTGCATCTCTGATTGCAACGCTCGTATGCGTGTAGGCAGCAGGATTGATCAGTATTCCATCAAATTCAGCAAAGGCGCCCTGGATGCGGCTTACTATTTCCCCTTCTGAATTTGACTGAAAGAATTCCAGGCTGATGTTTTTATCAATCTTTTTGCACTCATCAGTTAACAGCTTGTTTATATCATCCAGATTGATCTTGCCATAAACATCTACTTCCCTTTTGCCAAGCATGTTCAGATTCGGACCATTTACAATCAATATTTTCAATTCATTCCTCCCTTATGTCACTTACATTATTTTAGGTTTCTTATTGCCTGCCTTTTCTGTACAAGTTTCATATTAAATGGGTCCTGCGTCAAAAGCACGTCCAACATTTGAGCCGCCCTGTCATAATGCCCCTGATCAAAATATAAATTTGCAAGTGTTTCAGTTGCAATGTCACTGCTCCGGGAATCTGCGTTCTCCGCCACGCAGACGGATGAACGAAAACTTTGTTTTTCATCTTCAGCAGCAGGGCAGCTTTCGTTAAACTGATCAAAAAGGGCTCTCACCTCTTTGTTATTAGGATGGCGGAAACACAGGTTTCTTGCAAGATGCAGAGCTGACTTGAAATTTCCCTCGCTTGAATATATCTGCAGCAGCGTTGTTGATGCATCAAGGTTACCAGGGTCAAGTTTTATTGCCATCTCCAGCTCCTTTCTGGCTTTATCAATGCTCCACCGTTCAAAATATATCTTTCCGAGTAAGTATCTTGCTGTAAAATTTTCCTGATTGTATTTAACTCCTCTGGTGAGCACTTTCAGGGCATTGTCTGTTTTTCCTTTTGCCATCAGCAGCTGTGACAGATGCACAAAACAATCTGACGCAGGATCTTCTTCCAGCATTTTTGTATATTCAGTTTCTAATTCTTCCAGACGAACGGCGCTTAAGAAAGCAGCTTTTTTCATGGTTTTTTAAAGAAAGGGATCTATCCCTTTCAGTTTACAGGACCTGATCTACTTTTCCTTCTCTTCTTTGTTATTGTTATCTTCTTAAACTTATTTCTCATAAGAGCTTGATTAAAACCGGTTTTGCCCATGAGACTCAATTTCACCTTGCCACATCTATCATCAGAGACTTGATGGCACGCACGTTACCGTCTCTTCATCACAAATTGCAGGCAGTGATATAAGGTTGGTGTTACCGTCAAGTTCCAGTCCAAAAAGTAATGAAAGCCCGTCAAACACATCTTCAGGCAGGGCCGTTAAGTCGTTGTTACTCAGACGCAGGTGCGTAAGACCGGTAAGTTCATCAAAAACATTTTCAGGCAAGGCCGTCAGATCATTGTTACTCATATACAGTTCCGTAAGACCGGTAAGTCCCTCAAACACATCTTTAGACAGGGTCGTTATCATATTGCCGCTCATATGCAGCCGACCAAGGTTTGAAAGTTCGTCAAACACGTCTTCAGGCAGGACCGTTATCATATTGCTACCCAGATCCAGCCAGTAGAGATCTGAAAGCCCCTCAAACACATCTTCAGGCAGGACCGTCAGATCGTTATTACGCACAAACAGGTTACTGAGACCTGATAACCCCTCAAACACATCCTCAGGCAAGACCGTCAGATCATTGTTAGCCAGATGCAAGGTCCTGAGACTTGATAGTCCCTCAAACACATCTTCAGACAGGGTCGTCAGATCATTGTTAGTAAGCTCCAGCCGCGTGAGACTTGAAAGCCCGTCAAACAGGTCTTCAGGCAAGGTCGTTATCATATTGCTACTCAGATCCAGGTAACCGAGGTTTGAAAGCCCCTCAAACACATCTTCAGGCAGGGTCGTCAGGTCGTTGCCTCTCAGTCGTAGCCATATTCTGAGACCTGCAAGATCATCAAAGTCATCCGCCTGCAGAGAGGTAATGCCCTGTTCGGACAGGTTCAGTGCAATAATGCCCGCAAGAAGCAGTTCGTTAACGGCATCGCAGGTAACTGTATTATCTGTTTTATGTATTTCAGCAAGAATAGCGTCTTCCACCTGCTGCGTGCGGCTGCAGATGCTTTTGGTCTGTGGCATTCTGTAGATCATGTTGAACGTGAGCTCTGCTGTCTTCCCACTTACATCCGTTGCTGTATAAGTTACGCCTGTGCTGCCCAAAACTGTAGGAAAACCACTCAGAACCCGTGTTCCACTGTCAAATATTAACCCATCCGGCAGAGGTGCTAAGCTGTAAGTCAGGTCCCCCTCTACGCCAGTTGCCTCCGGCAGGATCACTGGACCTTTTGTTATTCCCTCGATGTAAACCTGTTCATCTATCGTCTCTGTACCAAAGGATAGTGCCGTACCTGCTAAGGGGGCTTGGAAAATTGCTGGCGTCCCTGCTCCATCCCCACCACCGCATGCTACAGAAAAACCGCACAGTATAATTCCTAAAAAAAGTCCTTTAGTCTTCATGACCTTATTTTTTCTATACATCAGACGCTCACATCCTATATGCTGGATTGCCTTTACTCACTTTAACTGAATAATCCCGTAAATGAACAATTCTTTAACTTATCAAGCTATCCGTATAATTCCCTATTTTAATTCAGTAACAACTACCACCTTATCACTTTCTGCGGATAATCCCCTTTAAATCATTCAGTTCCCTGAGATTAAACATTCTTGATAATCCAAAATAGACCGCAAGCGACAGTAAAATGATAAGTACCAAGAACAGAACATTTAAATGTATGTCGTTATCAGTCCAGTTTACGTACTGAGATGCCTTCCACGCTACAGAGCCCATTATTACCGAAAAAGCAACCGTTTTCATAATAAAATCCAAAGACCCGTAAGAAACCAGATTTTTTGTACGCTTGTTAAGAATATATATCAGCAGGAGAAAATTCACAGCCGCAGAAATGGAACTTGCCAGAGCCAGTCCAAACTGATTAAGAGAAAAATAAAGTCCCAGAACGTAGCCCAGAGCTGCGTTTGTAACAAATGCAATGAACGCTACCACAACTGGTGTTTTAGTATCTCTGAGAGCGTAGAACGCCGGCACCGTGATCCTGAGCCCGCCAACGGCCCATAAACCCACCGAATATCCCAGAAGAGCATGCGCGGTTGCTATCACTTCTTCCCCTGCAAACTCACCTCTTTCAAAAAGCACCGAGCAGATCGGCACTCTAAGGGCAATCAGTCCAAAAAGGCAGGGAACTATAATGAACATCATTAACCTCAGTGAGTAGGCGTAGCCGCTCCTGAAGGCGCTTATGTCCCCATCTGCAATGTTCTGGGAGAACCTTGGCAGCATCACAGTGGCAATGGAAACAGCTATGATCCCCAGAGGGAACTCTATCAGCCTTTCCGAAAGATATAAAAAAGTGACCGTTCCGCTGGGCATGAACGAGGCGAACTGCGTGTTAACAACGATATTCAGATTGTAAACGGCTATTCCAAAAAGCTGCGGTACTATAAGCAGCGCCATGCTTTTTACCGCGGGATGTTTCAGTTTACCGGTAAAACTGAACATGCATTTATGTCTGATCAGAAAAGGCAG
>CAZUNK010000065.1:0-7863 GCA_964622285.1 uncultured Spirochaetia bacterium | reverse complement strand
TTTGTTGCAGGTGCCATTGGTCCAACAAATAAAACCGCGTCCATATCGCCGGACGTAAATAACCCGGCCCACAGGGCCGTAACGTTCCAGGAACTGTCAAAGGCTTACTACGAGCAGGTGGAGGCGCTTGTGAAGGGAGGGGTGGACATACTGCTTCCTGAGACCACTTTTGACACTCTTAACTTAAAAGCAGCTGTATACGCCATAGAGGAATTCTTTGAGGACCATGGAAAAAGGCTGCCCGTGATGTTGTCCGTAACTATAACGGACAGGTCCGGCAGAACGTTGTCAGGACAGACCATAGGTGCGTTCTGGAACTCGGTTAAGCACGCAAGACCTTTAAGCGTGGGCATAAACTGCGCACTGGGCGCAGAAGAGATGAGGCCCTATATTGAGGAGCTCTCCGGAATTGCAGATTGCTATATAAGCTGTTATCCCAACGCGGGGCTGCCTAACCCGCTCAGTGAGACCGGCTACGATCAGACCCCTGAAATTACTTCGGGGCTTTTAAAAGAGTTTGGAGAGAGCGGTTTTCTGAACATAGTTGGTGGTTGCTGCGGCACCACTCCTGAGCATATTAAAAGTATTGTAGATGGTATAAAAGATATCCCGCCCAGGCAGATCCCCGGGGTAGAGCCGGTTACCAGGGTAAGTGGACTTGAACCCCTGACCATCAGATCTGAAAAGGGATCTCCGTTCATTATGGTTGGAGAAAGAACGAACGTTACCGGCTCGGCGAAGTTTGCAGAATTAATAAAACGGGACGACTTTGAATCAGCGATTAGTGTTGCGCTGCAGCAGGTGCAGAACGGTGCGAACGTAATTGACGTTAACTTTGATGAAGGTCTTCTGGACAGCGAGAAGTGTATGGAGAGGTTTTTAAAACTTGTTGCCTCTGAACCGGATATTGCCAAAGTGCCGATAATGATCGACAGCTCAAAGTTCTCGGTGATTGAGGCCGGGCTCAGGTGTGTGCAGGGAAAGTGCATAGTGAACTCAATAAGTCTCAAAGAGGGGGAGGAAGTTTTTACCGAGCAGGCAAAAACCATAATGAAATACGGCGCGGCTGCCGTGGTTATGGCGTTTGACGAGCATGGACAGGCAACGCAGACCAGTGATAAGGTCAGGATATGTGAAAGGGCCTATAAAATTCTCACCAACGAAGTAGGGATGGACCCAACTGATATTATCTTTGATCCCAATATCCTTACCGTGGCAACCGGTATAGAGGAACATAACAACTACGCGGTCAATTTCATGGACGCCGTAAGGGAAATAAAGAGAAAATGTCCCGGGGCACTTACAAGTGGAGGGGTCAGTAATATATCTTTTGCCCTGCGTGGAAATAACGTCGTCAGAGAGGCCATGCACAGCGCGTTCTTATATCATTCAATAAAAGCCGGTCTGGACATGGGAATAGTGAACGCGGGTATGCTCACGGTTTATGACGACGTGGAAAAAGAGCTTTTGGAAAAGGTTGAAAATGTCCTGCTGAACAAAGGTCCCGACGCTACTGAGGTACTTGTTGATTACGCCCGCAGGTTCACAGGAGTTAAGGCTTCAGGTGTCAAGAAGGACGATAAAAAGTGGAGAGAAGGTCCGGTGGAGGAAAGGATCAGACACTCCCTGGTTAACGGCATTTCCGATTTTGTCGTTCAGGACACAGAAGAGGCGAGGGAGAAGTACGGTAGACCCCTGAACGTTATTGAAGGCCCCCTGATGGATGGCATGAAAATAGTAGGGGACCTGTTCGGGCAGGGAAAAATGTTCCTTCCCCAGGTAGTGAAAAGCGCCAGAGTGATGAAAAAAGCGGTCGGGTACCTTGAGCCGTTTATGGACAAGAGCAAAACCAGCGCCAGCAGTAAAAGAGGCAGGTTTGTAATAGCTACCGTTAAGGGAGACGTTCACGATATTGGAAAGAACATCGTCTCTGTCGTTCTCAGCTGCAATAACTACGAGGTCATAGACCTGGGAGTTATGGTCTCATGTGATCAGATACTGACCGCGGCAAAAGACGCGGGAGCGAACATAATAGGGCTAAGTGGTCTGATAACCCCTTCTCTGGATGAAATGGTTTACAACGCATCTGAAATGGAAAGGCAGAAGTTCAGTATACCTCTTTTAATAGGCGGAGCCACCACCAGCAGTGCTCATACCGCTATTAAAATAGCTCCGCAGTACAAAGGAGTTGTTGAGCACGTGCAGGATGCCTCGCTGGTAGTGGAGGTCTGTAACGATCTTTTAAGCCCGGACAAAGCAGACGTTCATAAAGTAAAGCTCAGAGAGGATCAGCACAGGATAAGGCAGCTTCACGCTGAAAGCTCCATGGAGAAGGTGTATCTGACGATAGATCAAGCCAGAGAAAAAAGATTTAAAGCAAACTGGAAAAAAGAAGCAGCGGCCGGGCCGCAGAGCCCCGGAGTTCAGGTCTTTAACAACGTGTCCATTGAGGAGGTAATAAAGTACATTGACTGGTCGCCGTTTTTCTGGGTCTGGGAACTGAAGGGAGTATTTCCAAAAATATTTCAGAACAAGAAATACGGAAAGCAGGCTGAGCAGCTCTATAAAGATGCAAACAAACTGCTCGAGGATATTGCCGGAAACAAAAGATTTGTCCTTCGCGCCGCTGTGGGAACATGGCCTGCTGGTTCGGTGGGGGATGATATAAAAGTTTATAAAGACGGAAAAAAACAGAAAGTTCTGACCCATCTGAATTTTTTAAGGCAGCAGCAGTTCAGAGGTGATAATGAGACCTGTTTCTGCCTGTCGGATTTTGTTGCCCCGGAGGGATCAGGGACAACTGACCATATTGGAGCCTTCGTTGTTACAGCCGGCGGAGAGGTGGATGAACTTGCGGCTTTTTATAAAAATAAAGATGATGATTACAGTTCCATCATAGTGCAGGCACTTGGAGACAGAATGGCCGAGGGACTGGCTGAAATGTTCCATGAAAAGGTCAGAAAGGAGATATGGGGTTATTCAAAGGACGAGAAACTGTCCAGCGAGGATATGATCAGGGAGAAATACGCAGGAATAAGGCCCGCTCCGGGGTATCCTTCCTGTCCCGATCATACCGAAAAGGAAAAGATCTGGGAACTGCTTCAGGCGCAGAAGCACACGGGCGCAAAGCTCACTGAGACTTTTGCAATGAAGCCGGGCAGCACCGTTTCGGGTTATTATTTTGCAGGCGCGGGGTCAAGGTATTTCAACCTGGGAAAAATTCAGAGAGATCAGGTTGAGGACTACGCGGAAAGAAAAAAGATGACCGCGGAAGAGGTGGAGAAATGGCTTCAGCCTAATCTGGGCTATTAAAACCCCGCCCTAGCTCTGATGAACGCAGGTTGCTTAACCTATCACTTCAGAAATTCTTTCCTGATCTCCCATCTTTACCTTTACTTCGCTGCTCTCTGACATGTTCCGGATGATCACAGTGCCGTCTTTTATCTCCTGCTCGCCGATTATTACTGCAGATCCGGCGTTCAGGCGGTCGGCTTTTTTCAGCTGGCTTTTCAGGCTTTTTCGGTCGTGTTCCATAACTACCGTTTTTCCGGTTTTTCTGAGCCCATCTGCGATCTTTGCTCCTTCAATGAAGGCTCCTTCGCCCATCCATGCTATGAAAACGTCCGCACCTGGCTCAAAGCCGCCTTTTTGAATCTGTTCATGCAGTATTACCATTCTCTCAAGGCCAAGTGCAAAACCTACCGCCGGGGTAGAAGCGCCGCCCATCTGCTGCACTAAGCCGTTGTACCTGCCCCCTGCGGCTATGGCGTTCTGTGAACCGAGCAGATCAGTTGTGAACTCAAACACCGTTTCAGTGTAGTAGTCAAGTCCTCTTACTATCCTGCCGTTGATCTTGAAGGGAACGGACAGGGCCTCTAAGGTGCCTGTAAGCTGATCAAGATGCTCTTTGCTCTCAGGGGTAAGAAAATCGGTTGTAACGGGCGCGTCTTCGGTAAGGTCCCTGCATTCTTTGCTTTTGCAGTCCATTATACGAAGGGGATTTGTTCCCAGCTTTCTTCTGCACTGTTCACACAGCCGATCTCTGTGCGGGGAAAGAAACTTTAACAGAGCGCTTTTATAGTTTTTTCTGGAGACTTCATCTCCAATTGAGTTTATTTCCAGGTCTATGGAATCTGCAAATCCCGTCCTTTCAAAAAACCGCCGCAGCATACAGATGATCTCAGCGTCCGCGTTTGCACTTGCCGCTCCGAAGTACTCGCAGCCTATCTGAGTAAAGCCCCTGTACCTGCCTCTTTGCGGCCTTTCATGCCGGAACATCGGACCGATGTAGTAAAGCTTTGTCGTGGAGTGTTTTTTGCCCATGGAATTTTCAATGTAAGACCTGACAACTCCGGCGGTCCCTTCAGGACGAAGAGTAATGGACGCCCCGTCCCTGTCCTCAAAGGTGTACATCTCTTTTGTAACTATATCGGTGGCGTCACCTATTCCCGACTGAAATACGCCGGTGAATTCAAGAGCGGGTATTCTTATTTCACCATACCCGTGAGATTCCAGAACATCTCTTGCGCATCTTTCAATATACTGCCATCTTCTGACCTGCCCTGGCAGAACGTCGTGAAACCCTCTGATTGATTTAAATTTCATGGATATTTTTCAACTTTTAGTTTTTTAGAATGATAATATATCCTTACTGAGCTACTTACAAACAGGACGGATGCAATTTGTCCGCTTTCAGTTTAACTGACATGAAAAGACCAAGGGTATTTTACGTTGGAAGTCCGGAGCTTTTTTCCAAAGGTGCAAGTTCAATACACATTATGAAAATGTGCCAGGCAATGAGCCGCCTGGGCTTTCAGATCGAACTGGTTCTTCCGGGCTATAAGAGCGGCCGGGATATTTTTGATTATTACGGCGTAACGGAAAGATTTAAGATCACTTCCATCCCTTGCACCGATCTGATCAATCGCCAGATAGTACACGGCGCGGCAAGCGCAGTTTACTGCGGCATGAATAAAAGCAGGTTTGATCTGGTCATTACCAGAAACATCGTTTTTACCTATATAGCGACCAGGCTGCTTGGTATTCCAACTATTTACGATGCGCATCACCCGCTGGTAAACGGTATAGCCAGAGCAATGTTCAGAAAGTTCAAGGATTCCGCCAACCTGGTGAAATTCGTTACTAACTCCGGAGGGCTGGCGGATATTTACCTTCAGGAAGGTCTGAACAAAGAGAAGCTGATCGTCTCTCATAACGGAGTGGATATTGAGAGATTTAAAATTAACAGGGCGCCTTTGTCTCTGAGAGAGGAACTGGGACTTCCCACTGACGTAAAAATAGTCTGCTACTGTGGCAACACGTACAGCGGAAGAGGAATTGAGATGCTGATAGACGCTGCCCAGAGATTTAAAGATGTTTTCTTTCTGGTAGTGGGAGGACTGGAGGTGGACAACGACAGGTACGTGGCAATATCAAAGCAGAGGGGGGTGAGCAATTTCCTTATAAAAGGGTTTGTTCCCCATACTCAAGTTCCGAAGTATCTGAGAGCGTCAGACGTACTGGCTGTTCCTTACTCATCAGATGTGACCATTAAGGGCGGAACAAAAGCCGCAGAGTTCACCTCTCCAATAAAGCTCTTTGAATACATGGCGGCGGGCAGGCCCATTATCTCAAGTAAACTGCCCACCATAACCGAGGTGCTTGAAGATGGAAAAACGGCGTCCTTTTTTGAGGCGGGCAACCTTGATTCGTTCTGCGCAAAGCTGGAGCTGGTTTTAAACGATCCGGATTACTTGAAAAAGCTGTCTGAAAATGCTCTGTCCAAGGTGCTCAGCTACACGTGGGAAGCCCGCGTGAAAAGAATTTTTGAATTGAATTAACTGAGTTTTTCAATATAATTTCCAGAGCCTCAAAATACTTTGACCTGTAACAGAGTAAAGCTGAAAATGAACCGTTTTATCCCTTTTTTGTTAGCTGCTGCGCTGGTATGTTTCAGCGTTTCCGACCTCCACGCCCGGCAGACCTTCTCTCTGAGCCGTGATCATGCCGGGGGGTCTGAGCCTGCACTGTCTCCCGGGCAGTCAGATGACACAGATACGGAAAGTGTTCCCGGAGCAAAGGAATTTATACGCGACACGGCAATTTACTACTCGGCTATATG
The DNA here is from genome assembly GCA_964622285.1 of uncultured Spirochaetia bacterium. Taxonomy (GTDB): domain Bacteria; phylum Desulfobacterota_D; class UBA1144; order Nemesobacterales; family JAJCZQ01; genus CAZUNK01. Next base: position 1,742 of record CAZUNK010000065.1, on the reverse strand, counting down.
GGGGTTCAGGTTCTTTTACGTGCGCAACAAAGATGCAAGGATATTTGATACTTCACTGTCTAAATGGAGAAAGAACGTAACCAGCCTGCCGGTCTCAGATGACGGGGATGAATTTTTTACAAACTACGTGGTGCATCCATTTGCGGGGCTGATGTCCTTTTTGTATTACCGGGAGATGGAGCATGAGGTCTGGGCCGCGGCGCTGGGTTCGGCGCTGCAGAGCACGCTTTTTGAATACACGGTGGAAGGACTGGTTGAAACTCCGTCCGTACCGGACCTTATAGCCACCCCCCTGCTGGGCGTGCCGCTGGGATTTGGACTGGAGTCAATATCCAGCTGGCTTTACAGCAGAGACAGCAAAGTTGCCAAAGTCGCCGCTCATATGCTCAATCCCATGAGGAATTTTGTTGATAACAGAAAAATAGTTCTTATTAATCCGCTTACCGGTCAGTATGAACTTAGCGGAACGTTTCAGACAACCTCCCCATCGTCAAAGCAGAGGTCAATTCAGTACAGCTATCCCGTTCTGTTCAGGCCGGCCCTGCCGGTGGGGTACTTCCGTGCGTTTGTGGAAGTTGCTGATCTGAATGATAAGCTGAACGACGGCGAACTTATTTTCTATCACGTGGAAGCTGAGTTCAACTCCAGAAGCAACCTGTACGGTGCCTACCTCAGGGTTTCGCAGGCGGGGGTAAATGACCTAAGGGTTGCCGGAGAAGATGTCAGAAACGGATTTGAACTGGCAAATATGGTCATCGGGGGCAAAGCGGTGGCGTATGAAACGGACCACTCCGTCTATACCGCCGGGATGAACGTGGTTCTGCCTCTGGCCTATAAGGACAACATTGAAAGACTGAGTTCCATTGTTAAAAGCAGTAAGAGGGATTTTCCCCTTTATCTCAGAAGGTCCTTCACCTTTGAACCTTATATTTCCACTCTGCACCACCATAAGTGGCTCAGCGTTCAAAGCAACCTGGGCTTTCAGATGGTAGTTCGTGCACACGGCCTTGAAGATGATGATACTGAAACAAGGCTGGCTTACAACTCCGCAGTTGGCATCTCCCTTCCCAGCGGCCTTACCAGCGCCGTGGTGTTCGGGGAACTCAACGGAGTAACCACGTTTACCGCCGACACGTTCACAAAGACTGAACTTTCCCTGGCCGGAGGCGCAAGGTTTGGAAAAAGGTTCTCCCCGGGGTTTACAGTACGGTTTCCGCTGCGGGGAGAGTCTGAACACAATACAGAGCGGATCTATACGACCGATCTTACCATCAGGTTCTGATCCTGCCTTTTTTCACTTTAAGTTCCTGAAAAATTTACCGGTCAGTATTGCAAGTGCACCAGCTAAGCTGTAAATTGAACTCAGGATTTATCTGCTGAGGTAATTTTATCAAACTTTTTATCTGAGCACAGGAGGTTTATAAAAGATGCAACTGAACGTATATCTGGCTGGAGAGATCCATTCCGACTGGAGGGACAGGATCATTGCAGGCGCTGAAGAGAAGGGGCTTGACGTTGTATTTACCTCTCCCGTTACCGACCACGAGGCAAGCGATATGTGCGGGGTAAACATACTTGGAGAGGAAGAGGATTCTTTCTGGCGGGACAGAAAAGGAGCGGGGCTGAACGCCGTCAGACGATCAAAAATGATCAATGAAGCGGACGTCGTTGTAGTGCGGTTCGGCTCAAAGTACAAACAGTGGAACGCTGCTTTTGACGCCGGCTATGCCTCGGCCATAAAT
>CAZUNK010000064.1:0-1847 GCA_964622285.1 uncultured Spirochaetia bacterium | reverse complement strand
TAAAAATGCTGTTTCGTCACAAAAAATTCAGGAAACAGTTGAAAATACAAAAACTGTAACAACGAGCAGGAAAATCAGCAACAGCCATAAAGGAAATATCAGTCTAAAACCTTATATATTTCTAGGTTCACCTCCAAATAACATCCTGAACCTTTCATAAACCTTCAGTTGTCCGCGTAAAACAAAAAGCATTACAACTTTTAACTTTACACAGGTTCCTTTAACTTTCCTTACATCTTTATTTCTAAAAAATGAGAGAGTCTGTTTAATGGGAAATAATAAACCCAGGAGGTAGAGACAGGACGATCTAATTGATGAATATACGTTGTTTTTCCTGGCAAAATGATAGTTTCCTCCGACAGTTCTCAAAAGCTTTTTTATAAAACTGCTTAAAGTACTGCGTGCAGGATGCTTTACAATGACATTTTCCCCGTAGACTGTCCTGTAGCCTTTTTTGTAAGCTCTGTTCCCCCATTCCCGGTCTCCAGTGCTTTTAAATGTATCATCAAAACTTCCAACATCTGACAGCACAGACCAGGAGGTAAATAGGTTTGCCGTTACAGAGTAGTGCAGTTCTTCAGCATATTTTTTCTGAGGGAACGCATAGATACTTTCATACAGCTCAACTGCGTTTGGATTATCTTTGTCCCCGTACGTCAGTTCAATCTTACCTCCAATAATGCCCTAGTAACCGATCTCTTTTAAACTGCTCACTCCCATTTCAATCCAGCCTGGGCAGGGTATGCAGTCTGAATCGGTAAAGGCAATAATACCCCCCCCCCCTGCTTTCTGCAGTCCTGTATTTCTGGCTGCATAGGAACTGCGTTTTGGCTCTTTAAGCAGGGTTATATTGTATAACGAGCTTAACCTGAGCAGGTTTTCCCAGTGATTCTTGTCTGAATCGTTATCAACCACGATAACTTCATAGAGGTTTTTGTCATAGGTCTGATCATCAAGTGATCTCAGGCACAGGTCTAATTTATCAGAACTGTTCAGGTGGGGGATTATCACGGAGACAAAATCTTTCATAGGGCGGGCTGATCTCTAATGGGTTACAATGAATTATAACAGACCAGTGTACCCGTTTGTATAGTTCATATCTGCCAGATACTGTATACTTCCTCATTTAATAAGCGTGCAGGGATTGATAAATACTTATGGCGGATATAAAAGAGCATAATGTTTCAAATACGGACACAGCCTCATCCAGGTACAGATTCACCGTAGTGCTTACCTCTTACAACAAGGGAAAGTACTTAAAGCAGGCAATTGATTCTGTCCGTGCTCAGACGCTGCAGGACGTGCAGCTGATAGTAGTTGATGACTGCTCGGACGACCCAAGGACAATACAGGTTCTGAATGAGATCTCAGACGGTGTTCATTTAATAAGATCGGACAAGAACAAAGGAGTTTCCTCGGCCCGCAATGAAGGAATAAGAAACTCGGAGTCCGAATATATATGCTGCCTTGACGGAGATGATCATCTGGAACCAACCTATCTGGAGAAGGCAAGGAAAGAGTTTGAGAACGATAAAGACGTTGGAATTGTTACCCCTTTTGTAAAATATTTTGGATATTTACCTTCAACACGGAAAGTAAAAGACAGTGATGTGAGGCTAATTTCAATGTTAGGTAATAACGCGATACAAGTAGCAGCTTGCTTCAGGCGGGAAGCATCCGTTAAAGTGGGCATGTATGATGAAGGGTTGGAAAGCCATGAAGACTGGGAACACTGGATAAACATAATTAAAGATGGATGGAAGGTAAAGATAGTACCGGAATATTTGTTTAATCATAGAGTACTTCAAGGTTCAATGTACTTCAAAAATGTCAGAAAGGCAAATGTT
>CAZUNK010000063.1:0-2171 GCA_964622285.1 uncultured Spirochaetia bacterium | reverse complement strand
TAGATTGGGTTACTCTAAGTGTGCTAAAAGGATTGAATTTCTACAAAATTGCAATGATTTTGAAGAGGGAGAAGAGCCACTTTCTTCGGAATCTGCAAAATCTTTTTTGTTTTTCATCAAAGACCCTGCTTTCCATAACAAATTTCGCAAGTTGGGCGAACCCCTACTGGGACTTTCCAGCAAAGGTATATTAGGTGCCACTTGGAGAATAGCCGATGACAAACATTTATGGCTCCGGTTTCATAAAAACCATATTGTTTCATTTGCGATGATAGGACCTAATCCAAATTCACCGGAACATGGCAAATTCCGTTTAAATGGGCACAATACTCGTGCGGAAGTGATTAAAATTTTACACAATCAAGGCGTAGCAAAGTGGAAAACCACTTGAACAACAATAAATATATCCCTGAAAAAGATCATGTTGCAAGGTATTGTAGACCCAAGCATGTTCAGGATGACGAGGTTCTTTCTGAAGCTTTTGAACTGCGACCGAAAGAAAGATACCTTTCATCCAACTGGATGGAATATTTTCAATTAGCGGATGTCTGTTGTCAAATCAAATGTGTTCGTCAAGCAATGCGCGGCATCAAATTTACACTCAGTTCAAATGGAAAATTCGCAAGACTGAATGTTGGTAAGGCCAAAAGCAGTATAAAGAATCTACAAATTAAAAGTATCCCTGAAAACAACAATCCTTCACATGCAGGTATTTATAATACCGATGAAGATGAAAGCGTCTTGTTGGAACTGGCGCACATCATCCAACCTAAAGACATTTTTCCGGCAGTGTAATAGCAATATCAAAGTTTTTTGCATGAGCAAGTCAAACACCCTCACAATCACCCAGCAACAGCAGAAAGTACTAAAGACTGAAGGTAGTATTCTGGTAACCGCCAATCCGGGAACTGGTAAAACCTTTCTGCTTGCCCTTAAATACCTTTCTCTTGTCCAGGAGGGCATTGAACCAAAAAACATTCTGTGCCTTACCTTTACAGAAAAAGCAAAAAACGAGATGAAAGAAAGGATCTTAGAACTGCAAGAGCAAAATAAAGTTCACATGGACTTATCACAACTGAACGTACACACCTTTCACTCTTATTCACTGAGCAATCTTGAAGAGCGGGACATAATCTCCACAAACCTGCTCAAGTCGGAGATCTATTTACACATCAAGGAAAACAACCTTTTTAACTACACAGACTCGTACATCGTAAGTGAGATAGTACCCAAAGTACAAACTCTGATAAATTATCTGAAGAGTTTCGGTATATTGCCAGAGGACATAGATCATAAAGAAGCAGAAAAACACTGCCTGAAAAATACAGAGGATAAATATACAGACCAAGAAAAAAAGCAGTTTCTGCGAAATTTTATAGATATTTACAACAAATATGAAGATTTCAAAAATTCCAAAGGATATGACTATACTGACCTTCTGATAGAGTTTCTGAACCTGGAGAAAAAACCTAAATTTGACTATGTGCTTATAGACGAACTTCAGGACCTGAACAAACTAGAGGCGGAAATAGCGCTGCAGTCCGCTGAACAATTCATAGCAGTAGGAGATAAAAAACAGGCGATTTTTGGATTTCAGGGCGGCTCTATCAACAACTTTGAGCTTTTTGAAAAAGGTTCCGGGCAATTTATCTTGTCCGACAACTTCAGAAGCACGAATGAAATACTGTTCTTTGCCAGGGATTACTTTACCACCAAGACCAAGAACGACACACATAAAGGGGACCTCCAAAACCTCAAAAACGCCGAAGATGAAAAAGGTGACAAGCCGTTAGTCATTAAAGTTGAACAAGCCAGTAAATTAAAAAAAGCCAACAGGGTAAAATGCGCTGCTGATCTCCTTCAAACCATATCCAACGACAAAGAAGATGACCAGGAAACAACCACTGCGATCATTACCAGAACAAACGCCCAGCTGACAGAAATGGGCGAGGAACTGGCAAACAGAAAAATACAGTTCACAACCACTTTCTTCAACGGCTCCAAAAGCACTAAAGATGATATCTTAACATTTTTACGAGGAGTGATAGGCAATGACGCGCAATCAGTAAAGAACGCGATGTTCACCCCCTATTTTCCCATTACGATCCAGCAAGCATTTGAACTTGCAGATAAAAAATACGAATCATTAAAAGACATACTTGATCTTAAAG
>CAZUNK010000062.1:0-4531 GCA_964622285.1 uncultured Spirochaetia bacterium | reverse complement strand
ATCCCTTTATGAACGATAAGGAAGTTAAAAAGCTGGGGGTTGAAGCGGCAGGGCTCGGGATTGAGACAAAACGTCATTCTGCAACTATCTCGGTTGGTTCCGTTGGAGTACTGCACGGCAGCAAAACCTACCTTCTGCAGGATGATCACGGACAGGTCCAGGAGGCGCACTCAATTGCTCCCGGGCTGGACTATCCAGGCGTAGGTCCGGAGCATTCTTATTTTAAAGATCAGGGCACGGTACAATATACAACCGTTACGGACAAGGAAGCTCTTGAAGGTTTTTCGTTTCTGTCAAAAGTGGAGGGAATTATTCCCGCACTTGAAACTTCGCACGCGGTTGCCAAGGTAATGAAAATCGCCCCTGAGATGTCAAAAGAGAAAATTATCGTTATCTGCCTGTCCGGAAGAGGTGATAAGGATATTGCCTCTGTGGTCAGAACCTGACGCAAAAAACCTGCTTGACAATATCACCTGGAAACTGTACCTTCCTAAATACTTAAAAGTTGTGGGTGCAACTTTAATATTACTATTCTGAAATTCACATAGCTGATTCTTTATAAAAGCCAAGCGCCTGACTTTGATTCGGGCCACCAATCAAAAAATACAATGAACAGAGTTAATAAAAAATTTAACTCGCTTAACAAAGATGGAAAAACGGCTTTAGTGTGTTATGTAACTGCTGGAGATCCGTCGCTTGATGCAACAAAGAGCATCGTGCTTGAGCTGGAGAGGAGCGGGGCGGACATAATTGAACTGGGCATTCCGTTTTCAGACCCAATGGCGGACGGACCTACGATTCAGCTTGCATCTGAAAGAGCACTTGCCGCCGGAACGAACCTTCAAAAGGTGCTTGAGGTCGTGAAAAGCGTCAGAGAGCACTCGGATATTCCGCTGATCCTTTTTGGATACTATAACCCCTTTCTTTCCTACGGTCTGGAGAAGTTTGCCAGAGATGCAAGGGACTGCGGGGCCGATGGGGTTTTAGTGGTTGATCTGCCGCCCGAGGAATCACAGGAGTTTAAAAAAGCCCTGGATGCAAACGGGCTGCACCTGATATTTCTTCTTGCTCCAACAAGCACTCAGGAAAGAATTGAGCTTGTATCTAAGAACGCGGGCGGATTTGTATATCTTGTCTCTATAACCGGAGTTACCGGACTTCGTCCCGATATGGAGTATTCCCTGAGCTCGTTAACAAACCTGATCAGAGAAAGATCAAAACTTCCCGTTGGAATTGGCTTTGGCGTGTCGTCCCCTCAGCAGGTCAGGGAAATATCCTCCTACGCTGATGCGGTTATAGTTGGCAGTGCGATCGTAAAGATCATAGAGGAAAACGGAGATAATAAGGACCTGATGCTGAGCCGTATGGGCAGTTTCGTCAGTTCTTTAAGCCAGGTCCGCGAAGAGGAGAAGAGAGTTTAGAAAGCTGCTGAGCTATGAACGATAATTTGAAAAGGTACCTGTTCATTGGAGAGTTTGACCCCACGTTGACCGGGTTTTTCTCACGAAGAGGAGAGGTGATATGGCTGAGTTCCTTCAAACAGGCGCTGAGTCAGACGGGGGAATTCACATTAATAATCGTTGATGCAAAAATAATAGATGGTGAACTGCCAATTGAACTGCTCTCTCTGTATTCTCATACCCCTGTACTTATCTCGGGCAGTGATAAGAAAATAAACCCTCCCAGTCAGGTACGGTTTGTCAATCTTGAAGAAATATTTGATCATCAGATAGAGAGAGAGGAAAAACTTGCTCGTACCGAACTGAGGGTGGAAGAGCTCAGAAAGGTCCACAGCGACGCAAAGAACGTACTGATCCTTCTTCACGATCAACCTGATCCGGACGCAATAGCAAGCGCACTTGCACTAAGTACGCTGCTTAAACGAAATCGGCAGACTGCCATTATAGCTTATATGGGAGAGAAGATATCACGTCCTGAAAACGTCACCATGGTCAAGCTGCTTGGCGTTACCCTGCATGAAGTAAAACCTGAGGACCTGAAAAAATATGATTCAATCGCCATGGTGGATGTTCAGCCGCCGTTTTTTGGGGATTTGATCAAAGACGTGGATTCAGTAATAGATCACCATCCCAAGGGTTCCGGCTACAATGCCAAATTTACTCACGTGAGCTCTGTTGATGGTGCAACTTCAACTATACTGACCAGCTATCTAAGAGCTGCACAGGTAGAGATCTCAGAGCGTCTCGCTACTGCTCTGCTGTATGGGATCAAGTCCGATACGCTGACCCTGAACAGAGATGCCAATGCTGATGATATTGATTCTTTTACGTTTCTTTACCCCCTTGCAAACCTTACCCTGCTTCGCAAAATAGAGAATAACGAACTTCCTCCGTCCGAGCTGCAGCGCTTCGGGCATGCTCTGATGAATCACTGGATAAAAGGTGAGATATGCTTTATAAACCTGGGCCGGGTAGAGCAGGAATACCTTATTCCCAGAATGGCCGATTTTGCAATACAGATAGAGGGGGTCCAGTGGTCTGTGGTGTTTGGTATTCTGTCCGGTACCCATCTTGTAATATCAGTAAGGAACGTTGGATACGTAAAGAGCGCAGGGGCTTTGGTCCGTGTTCTTTTTAAGGATATTGGCAGCGCCGGCGGACACAGGTCTGCAGCTAAAGCGGTAATTTCCTTAAAGCAGATCCGTAAAGTTCTTGGCAAGAGTTCTCAGAGCGCAATTAAGAAATGGATAACTAAAACTATTTCTTCTGCTGTTAAAGAAAAGAACAACAATGGAAGCTGATCAGTTAACTTCTGTCGTTCTGTCAGCCTTAATCATAAAAAACCTTACTGTAAATTCTTGCGCTGACCCGTGCCGCGTTCTATGGGTATGGCAGATGCGTGATGAACTACCATTTTCCAGTCCCCGTTGCTTTTTTCAAAGATGTTTGTTGACTGAGACAGGTTATATGACACCGGGTGTCTGTTAATATAGGTCATGTTCTGAATGCACGTAACCCAGGCTACGTTCTTCTTTATACTGACCCTTATATCGGAAAGGGTGATATCCACCTGATCTGCCGGATCAAAGATGTTTTCCCAGCTCTGCATAATGGCGTCCCAGCTTCTGAGTATGGTCCACCCGGGATGCACGCACCCGGCCTTCTTGTCTTTAATCCAGACCTGCTTCATCAGAGCAAGGTCCCTTTTGCTCAGTGCTTTATAGAAAAGCTTGTTTACTTCTAAAATTTTATCGGTTTCCTCTTGTGACATTATGTTTTACTCCTGATAAAGTGCCAGAAAAGTAAGGACTTTATTCATCTCGCTTCTGTTGCAGACTGCTTTATAAGTTTTACCCGGCGTAGTGAAATCAACGCTGAACCCCCGCTTTACGTATTCGTTCAGCAGAGAGGCCGCATGGCTGATGTAATGCTCAACGTGTTCTGTATCAACGCCCTTCGGCTGAAATACTATCTTTGCAGTTCTGTCTTCATTATTGAAAAATTCTTTTACCATAAACTTATTCAGTTTAGCGGTGTTTTTCCAATCTATGTTTCTGACGTTGTCGTAGGTGTGGTAGTCTCTGATTGATTTCAGCTCCTGAGAGTGTCCCGTTTGAAGCTGGCTTTTTACGTTCAGGTGATCTCTCTGCGTATTTTTTTCAAGCTCTGTTCTGTGAACGTTGGGAAAAACCAGTACGCTGCGGTCCGTTATTTCCACTTCCGTCCATTTTTTGAAAAATCCAAAGGGAAACTTCGTGTAAAGCGTCAGCCTGGGAAGGTCGTTCCACCCTCTGGCATTGAAAAAACAGCTGACTCTGGCTGGGCGGGTTAAGCCTACAGGCAGGTAAGCCAGGTAGGTTTTTCTGCTGCCCAGCTCCAGCGTTAAGGAAAATGCGGGAAGCAGGTGCTTTCTGTTTGTGAGGCTGAAGGTGATCTCGTGCGGAGTAAGTGCGTAAATGCGGGGGGTTTTTACAAGCTTAATTACAACTTCCGAAAGGTTCATTAATGAAATTACGCCGGAGATCACAACCAGGCTTATCATAACTCCAAATATCAGGTACAAAAGATTATTACCGGTGTTCAGAGCGGCAAAGCCGACGATTAAACACAGGGCAATAAAAATAACTCCTTCTTTTGTGAAAGAAGTCCTTGTCCAGTTGTTTTTACCCGGCTTTACTGAACTCATAAAAGCGTGTGAAAGATCTGCCATAACTTGCTGAGCCAGGTGGATATATCATCCTGCAGTCTTACAAAGTCCTTGTAAACTGCAAGGAGCATTATGAGGATCAGAAAGGAAAATCCGACCCGGTGTGTAATTTCCATGGTCCTCTCACCCACGCTCCTGCCTTTGATCTTCTCTATGGAAAGAAAAAGTATGTGCCCTCCGTCAAGAACCGGAATGGGAAGAAGGTTGATCAGTGCAAGGTTAATGCTGATGAGCGAGGTGAACTGAAGCAGCTGTCCAAAGCCGATCTGTGCGGCGTCACCTGACAGTTTGGCGATAAATAAAGGTCCCGCAATGCCTTTGCCTGCAGTGCTCAGAGCCAGCTGCCCCGTGATCAGGTTGAACA
>CAZUNK010000061.1:0-2485 GCA_964622285.1 uncultured Spirochaetia bacterium | reverse complement strand
AGGCAGTACAACGCCCATATTGCCGGCCACCGGCTCAACGATCACGCCGGCGATCTTATCTGCGTATTTTCTATACAACTTCTCCACTGAAGCAAGGTTGTTATATTTAGCAAGCAGCGTCTGGGAGGTAAAGGACTTTGGTACTCCCGGACTGCTTGGATGTCCGAAAGTAGCCGCACCTGAACCCGCTTTTACAAGAAGATGATCGGCGTGTCCATGGTAACATCCCTCAAATTTTATAATGTAATCTTTTTTTGTATATGCCCTTGCCAGCCTTACTGCGCTCATAGTTGCCTCAGTACCTGAATTTGTCATACGGACCTTTTCAACTGAGGGAACGCAGTCAGTCAATATCTTTGAAAGAAGTATTTCATGTTCACAAGGCGCTCCGTAACTGGTTCCGGCCGCAGAGGATGTTCTTATCGCTTTTAATATGTCCCTGTCCGCGTGTCCAAGTATCAATGGCCCCCAGGACGCAAGATAATCAATGTAGCGGTTCCCATCAACGTCAAATACTTTTGAACCTTTCGCTTTGGAAATGAACACAGGGCTTCCGCCAACTGCATTGAATGATCTTACGGGACTGTTGACCCCGCCCACCATGTACCGGTTTGCTTTGGTAAATAGTTTTTCAGATCTCTTAAAAGTCATCACGTTGATCTTCTGAACTCTGTCGTGAGAACGAGGATGGATTTTATCAATTCAAAGTTATAGCCTGTAGAAAACCAGCCGCCGTATCAGTGCGGCCTTGCTGAATAAGATCAGCCACTCTGTCCAAGCTCTGATATCAGCTTTCTTGCCATATCTGATTCTTTTGAATCCGGATACTCATCAACCAGAGTATTTAAAAACAACCTTGCCTGTTCTATTTTATCCAGCTCTATAAAACTCAGGCCCTGTCTTAAATATGCCAGAGGTACGCGCTGATCATCTGAGTATTTATAAATGAACTCCTGATACTCAATAACTGCCTCTTCATAAAGCTCTTCCCTGTAATAGGAATCTGCTATCATAAAAGTAGCATCGTTACTTCGCCGTGAACTGGGATATTCACGCAGAAAATTCCGGGACTTTTTCCTGGCACTTGCATATTTGCCCAGTCTGGAGTCCTTATAAGCCTCTTCCAGCTCCTTTTCGGGATTTGCTGCATCTGTTCTCGTACTTACCTTTTCTTCAGAACCTGAAACCGCGTTGTCTATTTCTTCCACTTCTTCGGCAGCTATATTTTCCTTATTGTCCTGAAGCGGATCAAACGGGGCACCTGCATCACTTCTGGGTCTGGGGGCAGGAAACTTCGGTAACTGAATAGACTTCAGATCTTTGTTTCCACTGCTCTTTATGAGAGCATCAAGTTGTTTTTCAAACAGTGACAACTTCTGTTCAATATCATAAATTCTTACCTCAAGCTTAAAAACCCGATCTGAAATATCCGGGTCTATTCTCACATCGCCTCTACCGCCGTCTAATGAACCCATGTTCTCTGACAGCTGTTTCACCATGGCTTCAAGCCTGTTCTGTCTGGCATATATACTGCTGATGTCATCTTGCTTGGCCACGCAGGATAAAGTAAGAAGCACTACCGGGAATATAAACGTTGAAAGTAATAGAAATTTCATTCTCACTGACCTACTGAACAATAAAACGTGCTCTCCTGTTCTTACCGTACTGGTAATCCGATGTACCGCTCCCCCACTGATCGGTCTCACCTTTGCTTACCGTCCTGATTATTGAACTGGAAACCCCTTTCCCTATCATATAGGACTTAACGGCGTCGGCCCTTCGCTGTCCGAGCGCAAGGTTGTATTCCTCCGTTCCCCGCGTGTCACAGTAACCCTCTATCAACACGATCTTAAAGGTTTCCGGATTTTTCATAATGTACCTTGCATTTTTATCAAGTATCTGCATTGAAGCAGACATTATTTTTGCACTATCAAAATCAAAGAATATATCCCGGAGCATACTTGAAGCCCTGAACCGCTGAACCTTCAGTCCGGAAGCCTCCTTCTGCAGTTCAGCTTCAGATTTTCCCCTCATATAGGCGTCTTCAATCACTTTTCCCTTCGCAATAATAGCCTTGAATTTCGCTTCCTCCAGCAGACCTACCGCTTCATTTTTCTTACCTGCTTCCATCAGCTCTTTTGCTCTTGCGACCAGATCTTCCGCATCTTTGTACAATAGAGAACCCTGTGCTCCCGCTTCCTGTGCTGACATCATGGCACCCTGCGTATCAGACAGCTGCCTTTGTGCCTTGGAAACGCATCCAGAGGTATAAAGGCCCACTATCAATACAGCAATAAAAACCTTCAAGATTTTCGCATTGCTCACTGCAATTCCTCCTCAGCTATGATCAAACAAAACTACAGTTAAAGGTTAACAATGTTTTTTCTGTTTTCAAGAACAAAATTGGTACTATCGCCACAGTTCACGCCGCGCAGAAACAGTTTTCATATAGCTTTAGGTCGCTATCTTACATCTTTAGTATGAA
>CAZUNK010000060.1:0-2579 GCA_964622285.1 uncultured Spirochaetia bacterium | reverse complement strand
CTCACATAAAACCACGGCGCTTATTGCATCTCCGAAGCTGACGAACGAAGAGCTTTACCTTCTAAGTAAGATCTGTAAAAAGGCAAACGCCGATCATATCGTATCCAGCGTCGGGTTTGTCTCGGGAGCTAAAGAACACGGCATAATAAGTTCAGACCCCTATCCCAACTCCCGCGGCGTAAGGCAGCTTGGACTGCCCGTGAATTTAAGAGAGATAGTTCAGATGATCATTGATAAAAAGATAGATGTGCTGTTTGTAGCGGGGGAAGACCTGCTCTGCCAGGTGGAAGAGCCGGACAGGTCAAAGCTCAAAGAGGCGCTTGATAATATGGACTTTATTGCGGTAATGGACCACAGACTGTCGGACACGGCACATTTTGCGGACGTTATTATTCCCGGCGCCACTCCCTACGAAAAAGATGGAACATTCACTAACGACGAGGGAAGGGTACAAAGGATAAAAAAAGCAATACCTCCCCCTGGTAACGCCAAAGCAGACTGGGAGGCTTTAAGTATGATAGGAAAGAGGTTTGACGGGGCGGCTTTTAATTATATGCATCCAAAGGAGATAATGTCGGAAATTGCCTCCTCTACAGAGCCTTACCAGGATGTCAGCTATGATCGCATAGGCGTTCTGGGTGTTGAGTTCTCAGCTACGAGTTGATTCTATAGACTGCAATGACTGGAATTGAAACAGCAGTGGTACTGGTAAAGATCGCACTGGTTTTTTTTGTGGTCCTTACGGCCGTTGCGTACCTTACTTATGCGGAAAGGCGTATAAGCGCCATTATTCAGGACCGGCTTGGTCCAAACAGGGTAGGTCCGTTCGGGCTGCTTCAGCCTCTGGCCGACGGGATAAAGTTTATCTTTAAAGAAGATATAGTTCCTGACAGTTCAAGCAGGTGGCTTTATATGACCGCCCCGGCTTTCGCGCTCGTTACTGCTCTTGTTGCGCTTGCGGTAATACCGATAGGGCAGGGGTTTGATACTTCGCTTTTTGGAATTGTTTCAGAACCGATAAGGGTTGATCTTCATATTGCGGATCTTAACGTGGGACTGTTATACGTTCTTGCCATAGGTTCTCTTGGGGTTTACGGCATAGTTCTTGGAGGCTGGGCGTCAAACAGCAAGTACTCTCTGCTGGGAGGTCTTAGAGGGGCGGCGCAGATGATCAGCTATGAACTTGCTCTTGGACTCTCAATAATCGGTGCAATAGCGATCGTTGGCTCGCTTAGGCTCGGAGATATGATCAACGCACAGCAGGACTGCTGGCTTATCTTTCTTCAGCCCGTAGGATTTCTGGTGTTTATAGTTGCCGCGTTTGCAGAAACCAACAGGCTTCCTTTTGATCTTCCCGAGGCGGAAACGGAGATAGTTGCCGGCTATCATACGGAATACAGCAGTATGAAGTTCGCGATGTTCTTTATGGCTGAGTACACGCACATGATAGTTGCCTCCTGCATGATAACGGCGATCTTTCTTGGAGGATGGTATCCTCTTCCCTTTGGAGGCTGGTTTGGGATTGACGTTGCAACGCACTGGTATCTGCCACCACTGGTGTTCTTGGGTAAGGTCGTCTTTCTGCTTTTTCTGTTTATCTGGGTAAGGTGGACGTTGCCGAGGTTCAGATACGATCAGGTAATGAAACTTGGATGGAAAGTGCTTTTTCCGCTTGCGGTAGCCAATCTTGTTGTTACAAGCATCCTTATACTTGCAGGGGTTTTATAAAGTTCAGACAGCCTCGCCTGTTTTTCTGTCAAATGCCTGCTGCATTCTCTCAATCCCTTTCTCAGTGGTTCGTTTTGGATCGTCTGAGTTATAGATAGGTCTTCCAATGACCAGGTAATCAGAGCCGTTTTCAATAGCTTCCTCCGGTGTGGTAACTCTTTTATGGTCGTCAGGGTCGTCTGTCAGTCTGATACCGGGGGACACAACGACAAAATCCTCACTTGTTTTCCCAGTGTGGTTAAGTCCGATAGCTTTTTTTATCAAACTTGCGTGCTTTCCTGACGCTATTACGCCGTCTGAACCCTTATCATGTGCTTGTATAGCTCTGCGAATAATGTGATCTGTGACGGACTGAGAACCTTCAACGTTGTAAATATCTTTAAGGTCTCTTTCATCAAGACTTGTCAGCAGAGTAACGATGAGTATACGGGGTTTTTGTTTGCCGCTTTTTCCTCGCAGGGCAGCTTCTATGACGGAGGAACTTCCGTGTATGGTACAAAACCCGATATTTTTTACTTCGGAAAGTGCCCTGATATAGGATTCAACGGTGTTTTGAATATCATAAAACTTCAGATCAAAAAAGACGCCAATGTCTCTTTCCTCTAAAAAAGTTAAAAAATCCTCTGCGTCCGGGTCTGTGTGGGTTGAGGTCTCAAGAAAGTGTAAATAATTTATCTTTACCACGCGGACGAGGTCTCCAAGTTCTCTAATCAATTTTTTGCTCTTTGCTACAGGTATATCAAGTGAAAGTATCAAACGGTCTTTGGCTGAAATACCGTCTTTATCTGACTTTGTTATCATTTTAGTGAGATGGTATGAAGTAGAAACTCATTCCATTATAACGGTATCTC
>CAZUNK010000059.1:0-2051 GCA_964622285.1 uncultured Spirochaetia bacterium | reverse complement strand
CCTTAGAAGGGCGCGTTCTGCGGCGCTGTCCATTATTCCCACGAGCACCGGAGCGGCAAGTGCCATTCAGCTGGTGTTTCCTCAGCTGAAAGGCAAACTTGAAGCAGTTGCTCTGAGAGTTCCCACTCCGAACGTTTCAGTGGTTGACTTTACCTGCGAGCTTGAAAGGAAAAGCTCCGTTGATGAGGTAAACAAAAAGTTCAGGCAGGCGTCGAAGGGCGATCTTCAGGGATATATAAGGTACCTTGATGAACCCCTTGTTTCCTCGGATCTTATCGGAGATACGCACTCTGCTTCTTATGACTCACAGCTTACCTCAATGGTTGACGATGATCTTGTAAAGGTAATAGCCTGGTACGATAATGAGTACGGGTACTCCGCAAGGGTGGTGGATCTAATTGAACTGGTGGACAAGTAATCTTGATAGCTAAATCAGTGGTCTCAGACCTTCCGGATTCCAGTATAAAGGGCAGTAAAGTTTTCATCAGAGTGGACTTTAACGTTCCGATCAAGGACGGCAGGATAAGTGAGGATTACAGGATCAGGCGAACCGTTCCCACGATTGATTTTTTAGTTGCAAAAGGTGCAAAGGTCATTCTTGCTTCTCACCTTGGCAGACCTAAAGGTGAATATGATCCAAGCCTGTCCCTTCGTCCCGTTGCCCTGAGACTGACGGAACTTCTTGGAAAAGACGTGAAGTTTGTTGGCAAGGTCGTTGGAGAGGAGGTTGAAGATGCAACAGGTGATCTGAAAAGCGGAGACGTAATGCTTCTTGAAAACCTGAGATTTCATATTGAAGAGAGAAACAATGATCCGGAGTTTGCAAAAAAGCTGTCCTCACTGGCGGACGTTTACGTTAACGATGCATTTGGAACTTCACACAGAGCTCATGCGTCAACCTACGGTATGGCGCTTAACTTTGACAAAAGACTGTCGGGATTCCTGGTTGACCGGGAGATAAGATTTTTAGGTTCGCTTCTTGATAATCCTATGAGACCTTATGTGGTGGTTGTAGGCGGGGCTAAGATAAAAGATAAGATCGGAGCACTTAAAAACCTCATAACAAAAGCCGATTATGTTCTGCTGGGCGGTGGTATTGCATACACTTTTCTTAAAGCAAAAGGCGTTTCAATCGGCACATCAATATGTGAGGATGAGATGCTGCCCTGGGCAAAGCAGGCGCTGGAGACTTTTGGCGATAAAATACTGCTGCCCGTTGATCATATTGTTTCAGAGAGTTCTGATGACGCAAAAAGGCCGGTTGTGATTGATAATGAAATACCTGAAAAATATCAGGGTTTTGATATAGGTCCCAAAACTGTAAACAACTACTCTTCGCTGATCAAAGGAAATGGCACGATATTCTGGAACGGTCCCATGGGGCTGTTTGAAATAGAGGGTTTTTCCTCCGGTACGACCAGTATTGCAAGGTCAATTGCCCTTGCAACGTGGAGAGGTGCCACGACCGTTGTGGGTGGAGGGGACAGTATTGCTGCAATGAGAAATGCTGAGGTACTGGATCTGGAGATAAGTCATATATCAACTGGCGGAGGTGCTTCCCTTGAGTTTCTTGGTGGGAATGAACTGCCTGGAATTGCAGTGCTGAACGATAAAAGAGATTAATATACCTCTCCATAAGTTTGTCATTTTCTATCTCAAAATAGTTGTTTTAAATTTTCTTAATTTTTCTTTTTCAAACTCTTCCGTCAAGTCAGTCATAGTCAGCTATATACCTTTTTACTTTCTAAATTTAAGAGGTTAATTCGTGCGGGAATCCAGAGCGGGAAAGGATTAAAGATTGTTGTTTTATTGCTTTACTTATTGTTTTCAGAAGTGATCAAGTCTCTTACAAGAATATACTATCCTTAATATTGACTGTGAATATCTTGCTTTAAATTACCCTGTACTCTTTGGAGGGTCTTCTTTTTTACCACCCATGAGCCGTCTAATTTCTTCTGTTTGTTCAGAAAAT
The DNA here is from genome assembly GCA_964622285.1 of uncultured Spirochaetia bacterium. Lineage (GTDB taxonomy): Bacteria > Desulfobacterota_D > UBA1144 > Nemesobacterales > JAJCZQ01 > CAZUNK01. The sequence goes on along the minus strand of CAZUNK010000059.1, from coordinate 79 downwards.
CTTTGTTCAATTTTTGCGGTTTGCTCAGCAAACTTTGCGTTTTGTGTTGTATTAAATGTCTCTACAATCCTATCAATTT
>CAZUNK010000058.1:0-8590 GCA_964622285.1 uncultured Spirochaetia bacterium | reverse complement strand
GGATTATGATGGTTTTAACGTTAAAAAACTGACTTCCCATCAAGCCAACGTCATGTCGCCGGACTGTTCACCAAATGGACGCAAGATCATTTTTAACTCGGACAAGGACTGGGACCAGGATCTTTACGTTCTGTACCTGCTTCCGAGAAAGTTGGAACAAAAGGATCAGGGCATTTCCAAACCCTATGTTCTTGAGCAGACTGCAGAATGGTCTCCTGACGGCTCGCGCATTGCCTTCAGCTCCAAGGGAGATATATACATCTCAAGTACAGATGGCAGAAGTTTAAAAAGGCTAACGCGCGGATACCATATTGAAGTTTCCCCTACCTGGTCTCCTGACGGAAAATCTCTCGCGTTCGTGTCAGACAGGTCTGGAAGCCCTCAGATCTACGTTGTCAGTGCTGGAGGTGGAAAACCAAAGAAGATCACCTCCGGAGTTTATAGCACCAGTCCTTCATGGTCTCCCTCCTCAAGGGTGAACAAGATCGCCTACGTCAGCGTAGCAGGTTCAAATTCAAATATATTTACCGTAAGTCCAGACGGCAGTGAGGTCAGGCAGCTTACGTTCGGTCCGCAGAAAAATGAGAACCCTTCATGGTCTCCCGACGGACACTTTATTACGTACTCTTCCGATCTGAAGAGCAAGGACGATATTTATATAATGTACTTTACTGGCGAGAACCAAAGGAGACTTACAAAGGACAGCGGCAACAGGTTCCCGGTATGGTGTAAAAGGTAGAACTGCGTTCTGATGAAGGTTTTATGAGAGTATTTTTTGCGGCTCTGCTTCCGTACGAAGTTAAAAGGGAGATCTCGGGCTACGTAGAGTACCTGGAAAAAAGGGTAAGTGGAGTCAGGTGGGAAAAAGAGGAGAAACTTCACGTCACGCTCAAGTTCATAAGTTCCGCTGAGAATGACACGGTCCCTGATCTTAAGAACGTTCTTCACGGCGTCTCCCGGAACTTCAAAGCCGTTCCCTTTAAGATCACAAAGCTCTTGGTGCTTCCAAATGTTAAAATGCCAAGGGTTGTGACTCTGTCCATGGACCAGAGCGGGACACTCAGCGCCGTCTATGATTTTATTCAGGAAAGCACGGAGAAAACAGGGATTGGCAGAGATAAGCGCAGCTTTTTACCTCACATTACGATTGGACGTGTAAAAAGCAGTTTCAGGATAGGCGAAGAACTAAGACCTGTTGAGACGATAGAATCCACTATCAGTGAAATAGCTCTTATAAGAAGTGAGCTGACTCCCAGGGGATCGGTATACAGAACTATGGAGGTCTGCAGCCTTGATGTGCCCCGCCGGTCTGAATAAAGTTTTTAGAATTTGACAATCGGGCTTGGTTCAAGCAGAATTTATTTTTCATATAATTTACTTGGAGATGAAAATGTTGGCTGTAATCAAAACTGGTGGTAAGCAGTACATGGTTAAACCCGGCGATGTGATAGATGTTGAGAAGATACAGGGAGAAAGCGGCTCTGAAGTTCAGTTCAGCGAGGTTCTCATATTATCAGACGGCAAAGGAGGCGTGCAGGTAGGAAGTCCCTTTGTTGACGGCGCGCAGGTCAAGGGCGTGATACTTGGAGAGACAAAAGGGGAGAAGTTAACCATATTCAAGTTCAGAAGAAGAAAAGGCTACAGAAGGAAAACTGGACACAGACAGAAGTACACATCAGTTAAAATAGACAGTATTAATGCCTAACCAGGAGGTTATTTTTTATGTCTACTAAAAAAGGTGGAGGCAGTTCGAGCAATGGAAGGGATTCAGTCGGCAAAAGGCTCGGCATTAAAAAATTCGGCGGTCAGTCCGTTAAAGCCGGCAATATAATTGTGAGGCAGCGTGGTACATCGGTCCATCCTGGTATGAACGTTGGACTGGGCAAAGACTACACGCTTTTTGCGCTGATAGATGGTTCTGTTAAATTTGAAAGATTTAAAAGAAACAAAACCAAGGTAAGCGTTTATCCAGCTTAATTCTCCGGTCCCGGTTGCTGGTGCTTTCAAAAGTGCTTCCATTCTAAAAAGTTTAGCCGTTAGCGTATTCTTTCATTAAACGTACAATGTATAATATAGCTGGAGTTGGTATTATCTTATGCCATCCGTGAACTGCTATGAACATCAGGTCGGCTAAAGGTTACATTAATTTTTCGTTTTCGTTACTGATCACATTCTTAATATGTGTGATCATAGCCGTTGGCGTGGCTTTGTTTCACAGTCAGTACTTTGCCAGTAAGATCCTTGAGTACAAGTCCTCTGAAATATCAAATAAACTTAACAACTCCAGATCCCTCTCTATTGCTGCAAATGACCTTCTTCACAGCAGGGATGATATAGGCTATTTACAGATAGTTAACGAAGGTGGGGAGGTGCAGAGAAGTTTCCATAATGATAATGTGCAAAGCACCGAAGAGGTCGTTTTAGAACTGCAGAACGGCACCTCAGTGATAGTGGGATTAAGATCCGATGTGGTGCCGTTTATAGACCCTTATGCCCTGTCCTGGAGCCTGATCATCGGCATAATCCTGGCTGTTATTCTGATCTTTGTTGTTTCAGTCAGAGACTCGAACGCAGCCAAATTATTTAAAGAACTTGGAGAGGCGATGAAACGCGTTACTCAGGGCGATTACACTGTCAGACTGGGCGTTGATTCTTTTTTGGACCAGGGGGGTAAAAAAGATTACGTGGAGAGCACTTATGAGAGCTTCAATAAGATGGCAAGAAGCCTGGACGTAAGGTGCAGGGACCAGGGACTTTCCCCTGTGCACAGCGGCATGGACACTTCTCCTGTACCGGAGAAAAAGGATATAAATACCGAAAACGATCACGATACGGATATAGAAGAAGATAATATGGATGAAGACATTGTGTTTTCTGACGACAGTTTGGAATCACAATCTGCTCCGGAGAGCACAGGTGAGGCAGATGAGGAAACGGAGCTTTTGCTTGATGAAGAAGTTGAGGATGAAGGGTCTGAAATGAAAACGGAAGCAGAGATTTCGGACGCAGGTTCAGATGAAGGTTCAGATCAGGACGAGGAAAGTTATGAGATGGAAGGTCAGGAAGAGGAGATAGAAAAGTCAGCAGCTGAGCTGGAACTTAGGGAAGAGCCTTTGTCTGCCGAGCAGGAGGAATCCGTAAGACGTTCTTTGTTTGTCTCGTCAGTTGAACCTCGGGCTCAGGAGGCGCTGCGTTCTGATCTGAGAAGCGTGAGCGTTATGGTGATCAGGATAGAGGACCTTGAAGATCTGTCACGTGCGGAATACGCCCCGGCTATTTCAGAAATAATTTCAAGCTACGGAGGGAAGAAGGACCTTTCGCCGCAGGATGAAATTGTTGCTGTTTTCAATGATTTAGGTGAGCATATGCACCCGGGAATGAGACCAACCTGTGCGGCAGTGGAAATATTGAAACAGCTTGCGGACACGGCAACGAGGAGAAGATCCCAGAACAGAGGAGAACTGACCGGCAGAGTTGGAATAAGCGCAAAAGACCTGCCTTTTGATCTGGAATCTGACTTTTCAGATCTGCTTGGAGAGTTGAAAGAAGAGGCTAAACATATATGCGAGGTTACAAAGGACTGGAAACTTTCAGTTTCCTGTGAACTGTACGAAGAGATAAAAGATTTTGTAGAAGCAAACAAGTACCTGGCTGGTGGCAAAGCAGTTTATTCAGTAAAGGGAGTTGAGCACGGAGTTGTTCATCCTGAGGGTAGGTCCGGCGCCTCCGGCTGACTTGGTCAGCGCGTTTGATCTTCAGGTAATGCAAATGCAAGTCCAGAATGTTAAAGAACTGTCTCCGGAGCAGCTGGAGAAAGCTATTTTGAAAATTGGAGAAAGTACCTACCGTACCGGTCAGATCGGCAGGTGGCTTTACCAGAAATACGCAGGCAGCTACGACGATATGACGGACCTTTCCGTTGAACTGAGAAACGAGCTAGGAAGTATCCTTCCCATAAACAAAACCCTGCATTTAATAAAGAAGCAACTGTCCCGGGACGGAACGATCAAATATCTCTTCAGGCTTAACGACGACAGCAGGATTGAATCAGTACTGATTCCCGAGAAGAAAAGACTTACGCTCTGCATCTCTTCACAGGTTGGTTGTGCTCTTGGGTGTAAATTCTGCCTTACTGCTACCGTGGGAAAGATCAGGAACCTTTCCACGGCTGAGATCATTGATCAGGTCCTGTACGTGAACGCAGCCCAGAAAAGACCTGTCACAAACATTGTTTTTATGGGCATGGGGGAACCTCTGGACAATCTGGACAACCTTGTTCGCTCAATTGAGTTATTAACGGATAAAAGGTGTTTTGGCATGTCTCCAAGAAAGATCACCGTGTCCACTTCTGGACTGGCTGCTCAGATCAGGGAGTTTGGAAAGAGGGTCAGCGTGAATTTGTCCATTTCATTAAACGCGTCCAACGATGAGACAAGAAGTGAGATAATGCCTATAAACAGGAAGTACCCGATCGGTAAGCTGATAGCCTCCGCCGTTAAATACCCCCTGCCAAAAAGAAAGCTGCTGACGTTTGAGTACGTTTTGCTCAGGGGAGTGAACGACTCTGATCTTAACGCGTCCGAGCTGGCTGCCCTGTTGCAAGGTTTAAACGTCAAGGTTAATCTTATTCCCTATAACGAGGCACATCCTCTTCCTTATAAAACCCCGGATGAAGGAAGGGTGCTGAGCTTTCAGAAAATACTTATGAACGCCAATGTTAATGCAAAAATCAGAAAAAACAGAGGTAGAGATATCCTGGCTGCCTGCGGACAGCTTGCCTCAGGCTACTCTTAACTGCTGATGGGTGTGGTGTAAGCAATGACTGGGAGTCAAATAAGAACTGTTTTTTTGGATCATTTTAAAAGCAAGGGACACACGAAGGTAAGCAGCTCTTCTCTGATCCCGAAGGACGACCCCACGCTTCTTTTTGTTAACTCGGGAATGGTGCAGTTTAAAAACGTGTTCCTTGGAACGGAAAAGAGAGATTATAAACGTGCGGTTTCATCTCAGAAGTGTCTCCGGGCAGGTGGAAAGCACAATGACCTTGATAACGTGGGATACACATCCCGTCACCACACGTTTTTTGAAATGCTGGGAAATTTTTCGTTCGGGGACTATTTTAAGAAAGAGGCCATGGAGTTTGGATGGGAGCTTATAGTCAATGTGTATGGAATACCGGAAGATAAGTTATGGGTGACCGTGTTTGAAAAAGATGATGAAGCGTACGATCTCTGGAAAGACCATATCGGCATCAGCAGCGGCAGGCTGGTGAGAATGGGAGAGGCTGACAATTTCTGGTCAATGGCTGACACCGGGCCGTGCGGGCCTTGTTCTGAGATAATCATTGACCAGGGCGAGGAATTTGGGTGCGGAAAAAAGGACTGTAAAGTCGGATGTGAATGCGACAGGTACCTGGAACTTTGGAACCTGGTCTTTATGCAGTTTGACAGAGACGCGGGCGGCAGGTTAACAAAGCTTCCTAATCCGAGCATTGACACGGGCATGGGACTTGAAAGAATTGCCGCAGTGCTGCAGGGAGCAAAGAGCAATTACGAGTCCGATCTTCTGTATGGAATTATAGATGATATATCCGGGCTTTGCGGGACTGAGTACGAAAAAGGCAGCAGTGAAAGTGACATTTCCATGAGAGTTATTGCAGACCACTCAAGAGCGGTGGATTTTCTGATCTCTGACGGAGTTTTTCCTTCTAACGAAGGCAGGGGGTACGTTCTTAGACGAATACTGCGCAGAGCCGTAAGGCATGCAAAAATGCTCGGGCTAAGCGACCCGTTCCTTTACAGAATACTTCCCAGCGTGAACAGGATATTCGGAGATGCCTATCCTGAACTTATAAAAAGGGCGGATTTTGTTTCACGGGTAGTTAAAACCGAAGAGGAAAGATTTCTGGAGACCATTGATCGTGGGCTTGAACTTCTTGAAGCCGAGGTGACCGAACTTCAGAAAAACGATACCTTATCCGGAAAGGTAGCGTTCAAACTGTACGACACCTACGGGTTTCCCTATGACCTGACCGAGGACATTACAAAAAGCAGAGGAATAAAGGTTGACGCTGCCGAGTTTGATCTGGCAATGAAGCAGCAGCAGGAACAGTCACGGCGGTCGTGGAAAAATGCCGGAGAGGACCTTACTGCCGGTTTGTATGGAGATTTTGTTGCGGGAGGTCTGAGCGTTAACTTCACCGGCTATGAGAATCTGGAAGGTCAGGGAGTGGTCACGATAATAATAAAGAACAACCAGGTTACCGACAGCGCCTCTGAGGGGGACACTGTGGAAATGGTCACTGACTCAACGCCGTTTTACGGAGAATCCGGGGGACAGGTGGGAGACAGGGGAGCAGTGGAGTCCGGCAGGTTCAAAGGTGAAGTAATTGACACGAAAAAGCCGTTTGCAGGTTTTATAGTGCACCACGTTAAGGTACACAGAGGCACCTTATGGGCCGGCGACAAGGTCAACCTGACGGTGGACAAGGACTTCAGGTCGGAGGTAAGTGCTCACCACACCTCCACCCACATACTTCACGCGGCTTTAAAGGAGGTACTTGGAGACCACGTAAGTCAGGCAGGGTCGCTGGTAGCTCCGGAGAGGCTGCGTTTTGATTTCAGTCATTATGCGGGAATAGAAAGCAGGGACCTAAAAAAAATAGAAGAGCTTATGAACGAAAGGGTGAGAATGGATGATGAAGTCAAGGTCCGGAGCGACGTTCCGTACGATGAGGCTATAGGAGAAGGAGCTACGGCGATCTTTGAGGAAAAATACGGCGACAAGGTAAGAGTTGTCTCTATTGGAGACTACAGTAAGGAGCTTTGTGGCGGCACGCATCTGCGCAGTGCGGGAGAGGCGGGGTTGATAAAGGTGATCAGCGAAGGGGCCTCATCGGCCGGGGTCAGGCGAATTGAATCTGTAACTTCCAGTTCTGCCGTAAAGTTCTTTCATCACTTTGATGAAATAGTTACCAGCGTGGGATCCGAGCTGCAAGTGCCAAGTTCAAAGCTGGTCGGGAAGTTAAAAGCGGTCGTTGAAGAGAACGAGAGATTAACCAGGGAACTGAGAAAATTAAAAAGCCACACGCTTTACAGTGAGGTGGAAGATTTTATTGAGAACGTTAAAAACGTTAATGGGGTAAAGCTTCTGATTAAGGATTTAGAAGGCGCTGCCGCGGCGGACCTGAGAACCATCTGGGACGGTCTTAAAACAAAAATGGGTTCCGGCGTGGCTGTACTTGCGAGCAAAGATCCTGAGAAGGTTTTTTTTCTGGTTGGCGTTACAAAAGACCTGACGCAGAAGTATCACGCGGGCGATATTGTAAGGGAACTATCTATGGTCGTTGGAGGAAAAGGGGGCGGAAGGGCTGATATTGCACAGGGCGGGGGGAGCACTGTAAATAAAATGGATGAAGCACTTGTAATGGCCGAAAAGATAATAGAAAAATCCTCCCGGTTATAAGCCGGGGTCTTTTATCCCTTGTTTAATTAAAGCTTTTCTGATCTTGCGCAACGCTGCAGTTTTAATCTGCCTTACCCGCTCGCGGGATATACCGTACTTTTTGCCAATCTCTTCAAGCGTCATGGGATCATCGCTCAGAACTTGATGTTTAACCACGTATTTTTCTCTTTCCTTCAGTGAACTGAGTATTTCGTCAATGTTTTCTCTGATAGTTGATTCAATCTGACTTTTTGCGATCATATCTTCCTGGTTGAACCTTTCATCTTTCAGATAGTTGATGAAACTGACCTGCTGGTCATCTTTCATTTTGGCGTCAAGGGAAAGGTCTTTGTGGGTCATTCTCTGATCCATTGTAACTACATCTTTTACCTTTACTCCAAGCTGATCGGCAATTTTTGAATAGTCCACATCAGTTATTGCACCTGTTTCCGTACCAAGTGCGTTCTTGGTGGACCTTAACTTGTAAAAAAGCTTTCGCTGTGCCTGATTTGTTCCTACTTTGACCAGGCTCCATGACTGTATAAGGAAATTATGTATGTACGCCCTTATCCACCAGACGGCGTAGGAGATCAGTTTATATCCCTTTGTTGGATCAAATCCCTTTACGGCCTGCATAAGTCCTATGTTTCCTTCTTGTATAATATCCATGATGTTTATGCCGTAGTTCTTGTATTCATTGGCGATTTTTACAACGAACTTGAGGTTGCAGGAGACAAGTTGTCTGGCGGCTTCAATGTCACCTTCCGTTTTGTATCTCATAGCCAGTTCATATTCTTCTTTTCTGCTTAGGACCGGGTAGTTGCTGATATCGGCTATGTAACTCTCAAGCGAGTTTGTAGTTTTTGGAAGATTTGCCGAATAGCTTTTTGTAGTTTTTTCTTCCCTGTTTTTCATCATGATGAAATTTCAAGGTAATTTTGAGAGTATAACATCATATAGTTAGTTATGGAAATCACGCACCTTGTTTGATCAGACAAGAGAGAGCCTATTTCTGAAGGATGTACTTGCCTTTAAACTGCCTATCAAAATCCTTGACTGGTTCGTTTACAGCGTTTAAAATCATCTTTTCTAAAACAAGTCCGGCGTAGCTCAGTTGGCAGAGCGGATGACTGTTAATCATTAGGTC
>CAZUNK010000057.1:0-7827 GCA_964622285.1 uncultured Spirochaetia bacterium | reverse complement strand
TCCCGGCCCACCATTGACCTTACAAGACCTCTTTCCACAAGGCGTCTCATGATTTTTGCTAAATAGTTCTGCGGAATATGCTGCGCCTGGGATATTTCTTCCATGTTCATACGGGAAACGTCATGATTTCCCATATATATTAAAGATCTGACTGCATAATCAAGCGTCCTGCTTACTTGCATAGTGGTTGTAACCCCAAAATAACGGTAATAACATAATAAAAATAACCGCTAATATCAGTCCTTGTCAACCCAGCCCTGGCAGATCAGAGAAGTAACGTGCCCGGGACTGAAAACCCTTAAGCAATAAACCCAGGTGCTGACCTGTACCACTCACCAATTTTTATATCAATTGACTTAATAGTCATAATCCCATAGAATTTCTATAAGTTGATCCATGAGCAGTTCTGAACCCTATAAGCGAAGGTTAAGATTTAATTTCCTTTCGGGACCCGTATCCGTCCACCTTTTTTCCACTATCATCAAGGATGGCTTTAATGTTTAACGAAACTGACGTCCTTAAAAAGCTGAAAAAACAGTTTAAAACCAGCTCAGAGAATGTTTTTATTGGCATAGGGGATGACTGTGCCGCAGTAAGATCAGAACCAAACAAACTTCTGCTTATATCCACCGACTCACTGGTTGAAGACGTTCATTTTCTCAGGCCTTATTTCACACCGGAAGAGATAGCAAAAAAATCCATAGCGGTTTCAATAAGTGATATAGCCGCCATGGGAGGCGACCCGAAATTCATACTTTCCACTATCGGCTTTCCTAAATGCTCTGAGACGGCGCTTATGGAGGGATTGCTGCAGGGCATGAAAAGCTGCTGCAAGCTTTATAACGTGAATCTGATAGGTGGTAACGTAACAACAAGCAGAAAACTTTTTTTGAACATAACCGTTATCGGACATATAGATCAGGACCAGGTTATCACAAGAAGCGGAGCCAAGGTGGATGATCTGGTTTTCGTAACGGGAAGCCTTGGAGATTCAGCGCTTGGATTAATGCTCCTGAAATCACAGGATAAAACGGAAGATGAAACTGCAATAAACGCTCATAAAAATCCAAAGCCGAGAATTCAGGTAGGCAGAAAGCTGGCAAAGCTCGGACTTGCAAGTTCCATGATAGACATCAGCGACGGACTGCTGATCGATCTTGAAAGAATAACGACAGAGCAGGGGCTGGGGGCAAAGATATACACCGAGAATATCCCCCTGTCATCTTCTTACTCTGCTCTGATATCAAAATTTGAAGAAGACCCGTTCAAACTGGCAGTTACTGGTGGTGAAGACTATGAACTTCTGTTTACCTCCCCTCCCGGCTGCAGAGATAAAATAAAGGAGGTGGCAATATCCACCGACGTCCCAATCTCAGAGATTGGCTTTGTTACCAGCGAAAAAGAAATAAACCTTTTTGATAAGGGAGGACATGCTCTAAACTACGGAAAAAGTGGTTTTGTACACCTTGTATAGTTAATGGACGCAACGTTTATCTATAACTTAATTTTCATAGTTCTTCTTTTGCTCAGCTCTGCTTTTTTCTGCTTTGCCGAAGGGTCTTTATTTGCTCTGGGCAGACATCAGAAGCAACGACTGTTCAAGGAAAACACAGGGAGCAGCAAGATAATTAAAAGGCTGCTCAGCGACCCTTTTAAACTTATCGTTACAATTCTTTTTGCCGATGAGGTCGTTAACGTGGCGTTTTCAAGTATTGTTGGTCTAACGGTCAAGGGACTGATGACCGGATCGTCCGAAAAGACGATTACCTTCGTCTCAATAGCTATCGCATCGCCCACTCTGCTCCTTATAGGTGAGATCGGACCAAAGACCGTCGCCGTAAAATTTCCCCGGGTCATAGCAAAAGCAGTTGCCTATCCGCTCCATATTTTTCATATTCTGATCACGCCCATAAGATGGGTAATCATGCTCGTGTCCATAGGATTTACCAAAGTTCTTGGCGGTAAGGTCGGATATGAGGACCATAGCGGTTTCTCACCCGAAGAACTGAAAATACTGCTTGGGATAGGTAATGAAGAAGGCATATTAAATGAAGTTGAAAACAACCTCGTCAGCAGTTTCTACAAACTGGAAAACCTTCCGGTTCATAAGATAATGACGCCAAAAGTTGACTGCTTTATGCTCTCTTCCAGACAAACCGTCAGACAAACGGTTTACGAGATCAAAAAACGAGGGTATTCAAGAACGCCCGTGTATAAGGATGAAGAGATTGATAATATCATAGGAATACTGTTCAGTAAGGACCTGCTGACCTCAAACGCACTCAGCATTGATAGCGGCAGCGGCTCAATAGAAAAGCATCTTAAGACCCCGTACTTCATTCCCAGAACCAAAATGGCGTTTGCTCTGATGAGAGAATTTCAAAAAAACCATAACCACATGGCTATCGTTGTGGATGAGTACGGACGAGTGGATGGAATTGTGACCCTGGAAGATATACTGGAGGAGCTTTTTGGAGACATTGAAGACGAAACCCAGCATGACGCCAAACCAAATGTTACGATATCAGGACGAAGCCTGATGGTTCCAGGAGCCATGAAGATAGATGAGTTTAACGAAAATTATCTGTTCATGGTCATGAGATATGGAGGGCTGAGCAGACTTTATGAAAACCTAACCAGTTCAGTTCTGCCTTCTGAAGAAGAGCATGAAACTCTGGGCGGTTTTATCTTTGATCTTTTTGGACGCTTTCCAACCGAAGGACAGAACATCAGCTACGGCAGCCTTCGTTTTACGATCCTGAAAATACACAAAAAACGAATTGCAGAAATACAGGTAGAAATGACAGAACCGGAGGAAGTGCCTAATGCCGCTTGAGCTGGTTATAATCTCCATCTGCGTACTTATTATGCTGCAGGCTTTTTTTGCTGGTTCTGAAATTGCGCTGATCTCCTGCGACAAGATAAAGATGAGATTTCTTGCAGAAAGGGGCTCAAAAAGTGCAAGGCTTGTGCTTAGTGCCTACAATGAAATTGATAAATTTTTAGGGACTTCACTTGTTGGGATCAACCTGGCGCTTATTACGGCAACTCTGCTCCTTACATTCTACATTGAACGCGAGTACGGAAAAAGCAGCGAACTGTACACTGCACTTATCCTGTCTCCGCTGATCGTGATTTTCGGGCAGGTGGTTCCAAAGTCAGTTTTTCAAAGTAACAGTAACAAGGTAATTCTCTGGGCCATCTACCCGCTCTGGGTGGCTTCAAAAATACTTTTTCCAGTCCTCGTGGTCGTAAGACTGTTCACTCAAACGGTTTTAAAGACCTTTGGTAAAAATAAAGACTCAAGAATTACCAGAGATGAACTTCTGGACGTGATCTCAGGCGATAAGAACACCCAGATCGATAAAACTCACTCCCGGGTTCTTAAAAGGATATTCAGATTTTCTGAAACAACCGTGGACGAGATAATGATCCCGCTTGTTAACCTTAAAACGCTGGAGCAGGACGCAACGGTTAAAGACGCAATTAAGTTGATAAGGGACACCGGGCACACAAGAATACCGGTTTACAGCGAGAAGACCTATAACGTAACGGCGCTGCTTCACTCATTTTATCTGATAGGGGACGTGGATATTGAAGACCCCGTGAAGAAATATGCCCTCAAGCCGTTTTACGTGCCAAAATCAAAACTGGTCAGTGAACTGCTCAATGAAATGAAACAGGGCAGAACGGGAATGGCGATAGTGGTTGATGAATACGGCGGTACCGTTGGGGCCATTACACTTGAGGATATACTGGAGGAAGTCGTCGGGGAGATTGAAGATGAGCACGATATGGACGTAAAGCTCTGGAGAAAAACGGGCAGCAACAGCTACCTGATAAACCCGATAATAGAAATTGACCAGATCAACAACGACATTGGTCTTGGCATACCCGAAGGGGAGGACTATGATACGCTTGGAGGTTTTCTGCTTCACAGGTACGGGTCTTTTCCTGAAATTGGAGAGAAAATAATCTTCAAGAACTTAACCTTTGAGATAAGTAAAGCCACTACCAGATCAATAGAGGAATTGAGGCTTACCATAAAATAGCTGAGCCTGCCTTAGCTGCTCACCTCCCGCACCTGCTCTTTTCTGCATTTTTAATGATCTGCCTTTTTATTATTTTTTCATACGTCTCCGCTGACTGCGCTCCGTGCACTCTGAAGCCGTTAAAGTAAATCGTTGGCACACCTATAACCATATTTTCTTCAGCTGACCTTTTATTGCTGTCTACAATATCTCTCATAGCTCCCGACCTGAGCTTTTCTGCAAGTTCCCTGGTATTCAGACCCACCTGTTCTCCGATACTGAGCACAACCTCCAGCCTGCCGATGTTTTCCTTTTTAAAAAGATAATGGTTATAAACCTCGTCGTGAAACTGCAGGAACCTGCCTTTGCTTTTAGCGTATTCAGATGCTTCCAGGCAGAGCCTGGTATTTGTTACAAACCCGGGAAGCTCAACCTCTATGCCGTCCTGCCTAGCAATTTCATAGAGCGTTTGCTGCAGATGCGCCGTTCTGGCGGTTGTTTTTCTCTTTTTTCCCTCAGAGCTGTGCTCAGGGTGGATTTCTATGCCCTTCCAGTCAATGTCAAAACCCATCGTGTTTGACAGCTTCTGAATTCTTTTTGAACCCACGTAACAAAACGGACATAGATAATCGTAATAAAAATCAATCGTCACTGTGATCACTTTCCAGCATGTAAACTACTGAACCTGACGTCAGCCCTCTGTGAAGGCCAATCTTCATTTTGCTGCTGCCCTTTTGATAAATGCCCATGTTCTCCCCGCTTTTTACAAGGCTCCAGCCCGGCCTGTTTGATTCATCCATATAGAACTCTTTAATCCCATCAGTGCTCCTGACCCTGAACACCCAGGTTGGATTCTTGCCAACCCCGAATGAAATTCCCACGGTTTCAGTAATTTCCGAGTATGGAACAAAACCAGTTTGCAGCAACCTGTCCTTTGCGGTGCTTTGATAAAATAAAACAACTGCAAGCGTAGGGATCAGTAAAAAAGCCACGGACAGAAAGGACACTCTTGCCAGCCATGAAAACTTTCCACCGGGCGACCTGTATCCAAGGTAATAAGATATGCCCAGTAAAATAAAGGCAAAGACCATCAGTAAAATGGTGGATTTTTCCATATTAATTAATGCTTTCTCCTCTTATCATCTTAAGAAAGATAGAAAGATAGTCCATGACATTGCCGAAGTTCTTCAGGTAAGAAACATGCTGCTGCGGCTTTTGAACGTCAACCTCAATTGACCAGATGGGAACAACGCCATTTGGACTGGAGGAATATCTTATATCTCCAATCCTGTCCTCACGCTCTTTTGCCATGTACCCCCTGGTGAAAGAGTTAAATCTCATTATATCCTTATAAACAACTGAGCTTTTGCTCAAGTCAGGATACTCATTCTCTATCACAAAACTCTTGATCGACCCTCCCTGATAAAGTTTTGGCGGAGAAAATGGAAGTACTCTGACGCTGTCAACGTAGTAAACGCCGGAGCTAAGATATACTCCTCTCCACAGTACAAGGTTGGCAAGGGTGGGATGGACCAGCAGTTTCTCTGCATTATGCCCACGCAGGGAAGCAACATTTGATAAAAATTCCTCCGTCTGTGCCTTCTGGTGCAAGCCGATAAAAAGATATAAAGCGCACAGCAGTATTCCAACTCTTGCAATCGCTCTTGATCTTTTGGTCAGTGCGAACGCTGCAGACAGCAGCAGCAATAAGGTGAATATTGGGTCCACAACGGAAATATTGCCCAGTGCAAATCTGTAACTGGAAAAGGGCCAGAGCAGTTCGGTTCCATAAGCTGTACAAACGTCAAGAACGCAGTGCGTCGCGTAGCCAAGAGTGGAATACAGCAGGATGGTGGTGAATTTGAGTTTCCTTTTAAATACAAGCCAGAAGATCACCGCCATAATAAATCCCCCAACGGGTATGAAAATAAGTGAATGGGTGAACTGCCTGTGGTATTCAAGAAAAAGCAGTGGATCCTCGACCGAGGTTATAAGAACGTCCAGATCCGCTGCCATTCCGGAAACCATACCTATGAGCGTGGCTTTTCCGATCTCCTTTGCGCTGGAGACGCTCTGCGGAAAAATCGCGCCTACAAGTCCCTGGCTTATCGGGTCCATAGCTGAAAATCAAAACTGTTTTATACGGGAACTATAATTCAGTTTCCCTGGGAATTATTCTAATATTCTTTGGAATAATACTGTAAACGGATAAGATAAACAAAGAACAGCCGCGAAAGTCGCAGCTTTTAAAAACGTTTAAACGAACAGGAGGTGTAAGATGGATATATTTGAGACAATTGGCAACAGAAGAAGCGTAAGGTTCTTCAAACCTTGGAAGGAAGTTGAGGACTGGAAGATACAGATGATGCTTCAGGCAGCCAGATATGCGTCATGTCAGGGCAACTGCGGTTCCACCGAAGCAATTGTGATTGATAAAAAAACCTATCCTAAGAAAAACTTTGAACGGATAGTGGAATGTGCTTCTCCTTTCAACGAAATCCAGATCAGGCAGGCTCCCGTGGTTATTGCGTGGCTGATAAATTTAGATGCCTGGTACAAAGAACTCGTACAGTCGTTTGCGGTTTTATTTCCCTCGCGGGCGATTACCGCGGCACACGGCTGGACCTATAAGCAGCTTACTGAACAGACCTATCCCAGGCTTATGAGTTTTCCTAAGGACAGAACAGAGGATCTGCTAAGAATTGAAGCAGGACAGGCAATAGCAAACGCCTTCCTTATGGCAACTGAACTGGGGCTTGGGTGCTGCCTTCTGGCAACGGGAAGAAAACCAGCGGAATTTCCCAAGGTGCTCGGCACTCCCGATAACGTCGTGCCAATCTGGTTAATGGCCGTTGGTTACGCAGCGGAAAATCCCGGTCAAAGGCCAAGAAAACGTTTTGACAAACTGTTTCATTATAATAAATACGGCAAGGCATATAAGGAAGACAAGGAAGTTAAAGAAGAACTGTCCGCCCTTGGCATGATACAGCCAAAAGACCCTCTTCCGGGAAGAGAGGAAGAATTAAAGCATGTATGTAGGATGTTCGGACTCAAGGAGGATATGCCGGATATGCCAAAAAACAAGATTAAGGAAATGTACAAAAAAGACTCAATTTACCATGGTGAACTGCCACCCGGCTTGGAAAAGAAAGGGGTCTAAGTAGTAAAGGCGCTTTGTTTATAAGGTGGTTTAGATAAGATATCCGGACGAGAGTCCAGTTTAGTTATAGAGACGGAAGTGGGATATTATTAGATACTGCAAAATATCTAATTTCTTAACCCATTTTTTTGAGGAGAGTAGAAAGCACAAGTCCCTTTCACAATAACATTGCTGTCTATATATACTTCAAATTCAGGAAAGTCAATGTCATTTGACATTGCAAAGTTACAAACGATCTCAACTCCCTTGAAATACATATCTTCTTTATTCATGTTATTAGAACCCTTATTGCCACTTACATTATTCATCTTCTTGCCTTCTGTTATAATTATACCTGAATTCTCTTCAATTTACAAGTGTTAATTTCGGAATTATTTGAAATGTTAAATGACAACATAACCACTAGCACTTCTAATTTCTTTCATGGTTTTGATGCCATCATCAATTAATTCTTTCATCTCTTTTACCATCTGATCTACATCACCACCATAATCTCCATTATCAGGAATACAGATATTATCACCAGGACAAACAACCATTAAAGTACCTGACTCTTTATCTCTACAAGAATAATAATCATAACCCTTATAATTCCCCAAATGTTCCTCATCATCTACAATATTCAAATCTAATTTT
>CAZUNK010000056.1:0-1847 GCA_964622285.1 uncultured Spirochaetia bacterium | reverse complement strand
GAAGATAAATTTATAATAGACAACATTCGCAGCCCCTTTATTTTAGCTATCAATAAAATAGACCTTATCAAAAAAGCGGAGCTGCTGAAAATAATCAGCAACGCCGCAAAGTATGGAGACAGGATCAAGGATATAGTGCCGGTATCGGCGATCAAGCAGGATGGGATAAAGGAACTTGTAAGGGTAATTACAAAACATCTGTCCAAAGGGAAAAAGTATTTTCCTGATGATATGTACACTGATCAGAGCGAGAGGTTTCTTGCGGCGGAGATCATAAGGGAAAAGGTATTTGAACTAACCAGGGACGAGATCCCTTACAGGACCGCCGTGATAGTGGAGACGTTCAGGGAAAATCCACGCAAGGGAATAATAGAGATCAGTGCGGTTGTGTTTGTGGAAAGAAAAAGTCATAAGGGAATAATTATTGGGAAAAAGGGCGAACTGCTTAAAAAAGCCGGAAGTCGTTCCAGACTTGAGATTGAAAGCATACTTGGCACAAAGGTCTTTATGAACCTCTGGGTCAAAGTAAAGGAAAGATGGTCGGAGAACGAAAGTCTGATGAAGGAGATAGGTTATCTGGGCTGAAAATCAGGCGCCGGTTGAATCAGGGATATGGCTCGTCAGTCATGAATATAAACTGACTTGCCCCTCACGCTGCTATCTGCGTTTATCGGCAGCGTTATTGTAAATTCACTTCCCATTCCTATTTCACTTTCAAGTTCAATAGTGCCCCCGTGCACAAGCACGATGTGTTTTACAATGCTCAGCCCTAAACCGGTTCCGCCCACCTCTCGGGACCTGTCCTTGTCCACTCTGTAAAACCTTTCAAATATCCTGCTTTGATGTTCCTTTGATATCCCGATGCCTGTATCTGCAATTTTAACTACGACCGCGGTTCCGTTTGAGAATGAAGTCACCTTTATTTCCCCGCCGTCCTTATTGTACTTGGTAGCGTTGTCTATCAGGTTTGTAAGCATCTGCTCCAGGAAAAACTTGATGCCGTAAACCGCGGGCAGGTTCGTTTTAAGGTCCATTGTTCTGCGCACCTGCTTCTGCCTGTACTCTTTTTCCATTGATGAGGCAGTATGAGTGATTATGTCGTTTATGTTGACCCTTTCAAAATTCTGATCCGGGGCATCAGGGGAGCTGGTGTATTTTCCTTCAAGCTCCGAAAGTGTTAACAGGTCCGCAACAATGCTGATAAGCCTGTTTGTGTTGCGTGAGATAATTCTGGTAAACTGCATTAATTCTTCCTGATCTTCATAAGCGTTGTCCTCTATGGTCTCGGTATAGCCTTTAATGGAAGTTAGCGGCGTTTTCAGTTCATGAGAAACGTTTGCAACAAAATCAGCTTTTATTTTCTCCAGTTTATTGAATTCCGTAATGTCAAAAAGAACGGCGATGATCTCTCTTGATGGTTTATCCAGCAAGACGGTATCGGCAAGGTACTGTCTGTCTTCAGGATAAATAGTGTTTATTTCTCTTTTTACACCTTTCTGCTCTTCTAAAGTTTCAGAGAGCATTTCATTGAACTGTCTGATTCTCACCACTTCCCAGTAGGGTTTACCAATGTGTTCTCTGGAGAGGTTGAGCATAGCCAAAGCTGATTTGTTGGCCAAAGTGACTTCTCCGTTTTCAGATACCACGATCACCCCTTCACTTATTGCGTCCAGTATTGCCGCAAGTTCATTTTTTTCCTTGTTAAGGTCAGAAAAGGTTCCTTTGAGCTTTGTTGCAAGTTCGTCAAACGTTGATGATAAACCCGGCTTCAAGTAATCAAGCGAACGGTCAAAAGAACTTGAATTAAAATCTCCCTCTGAAACTTTGTTGTAAAAGTCAGAGATTTT
>CAZUNK010000055.1:0-7984 GCA_964622285.1 uncultured Spirochaetia bacterium | reverse complement strand
CTCCTGAACTGCTTGACAGATGTTTACATGACAATGAATCAGACATTTAATCGTTCCGGATTTTAATTTAACCGTAGAAACCAAGAAACAATAATTTTTTGGTTCATGTAAAGCAGGAAGATTAGCTGGAACACATTGTTCAGCGTTAGTAAGTTGATGTCTGATAAATCCTTATTATTCTTATACCGTTATGAAAAAATGCCTTTTTGTGCTTTTTGCCCTAATTACCTTTTTTCATTATTCCTGCCAGGGGGCTAATAATAAAAATAAGAACATAAAAGAAAAAGACACGCTTAACATCAACATAGGAACTGAGCCTTCTTCACTGGACTGGTCTCTTGCCACTGATGCAACTGCGTATACCATCCTTAATAACGTTATGGATGGGCTGACCAGGTTTAATTCATATCATAAGCCTGAGCCGGCACTGGCGGTAAGCTGGGATATAAGTAAAGACGGCAGGATATACATTTTCAAGATCCGTGACAACGTTCTGTGGTCAGATGGCAAACTTCTCAGCGCCCGGGACTTTGTGTATTCATGGAGCAGAATACTAAGCCCGGCCACTGGCGGGGATTACGCCTATTTTTTATTTGATATTAAAAATGCCGAAAAATACAACTCAGGCAGGATCAGCGACTTCCGTAAAGTAGGGGTTAAGGCAATTGACGACCGGACTTTACGGGTTGAACTGGAACGTCCCGCCAGCTACTTCATAAGTCTTCTTACGTTCATGTCCACTTTCCCTATGAGGCAGGATGTGGTGGAAAAACATGGGGCAAGCTGGACCGAGCCGGAGAACATAGTAACGCTGGGAGCTTATGATCTGGCGGAGTGGAAGCATCACAACTTCATAGTTCTCAGGGAAAATAAAAAATACTGGGGAGCAAAGCCCAGGAGCGTAAAGAAGGTAAAAATGATCATGAGCGAAAATCCCACTTCCGCTCTTGCACTTTACGAAAGCGGTGAACTGGATTTCCTGGACGGCAAAGGACTGCCCGTACTGGAGGTCCCAAGGCTCAAAAGCTCAAAGGAGTTTATCAGCATTGAGGCGTTCAGAGTAAGCTACGTTACGTTCAACGTGAATAAACGTCCTTTTGATAATCCCCTTGTCAGAAAGGCTTTTGGAAGGGCTGTTGACAGAAGCAGCATCGTTAAACTGATACAGGGAGCGGGAACAGTTTCAACTTCGTGGATACCTAAGAACATGCTTGCTCATAATCCGGATATAGGACTTGGCTTTGATCCGGTCAAAGCCAGAAAACTGCTTGCAGATGCCGGTTATCCGGGCGGGGATAATTTTCCAAAGGCCTCATTTCTGTATCCTGACATTGGCAACAACAGAATTGTGGCGGAGGCTCTTCAGAGCATGTGGAAACAGCACCTCGGGGTTAAGGTTGAGCTTGTCAATCAGGAATGGAAAGTATATCTGAAGACCCGTCAGATAGATCCCCCTGAAATATCCCGGGGAAGCTGGGCGGCTGATTTTCCAGACCCTCATAACTTCATGAACCTTTTTAAGTGTAAAAGTGGAAATAATCATACCAACTGGTGCAGCCCGGAGTACGACCGGTTAGTGCAGAGAGCGGCGGTAGAGCAAAGCGAGAGCAAAAGAGCAAATCTGTATGATCAGGCACAGAAGATACTGCTTGAAAAAGACGCTCCCATTGTCCCGTACGTTAACCACGTTCAGCAGAACATGATCAAGCCGTTTATCCGGGGTCTGGAACCAGACCCACTGGACCTCATCTATTTCAACAGAGTTGAGTTCGTTGAGAATTAACCCTTGAAGTAAGGGATTATTTCTTTTGCGTAAGTTTCAAGCGCCAGTTCCGGATCGGGGCTGAACCGGTAAAAAAGAACAAAGTTTCTGACCCCGGAATCAATGAACTTTTCAATTTTTTCAATGCAGTCCTTCTTGGCGCCGGTGATAGTGAAATCCAGAATCGCCTCTCTTGGGAACAGTTGTCCAAGTTCTCTGAACTTCTGCCTTCCTTTTTCATCGGTCGGTACGATATTGAAGTAGTTAAGTCCGTGGTACTCTTCCGGTATTTTGACGTCGTATCCGGCTTTAAGAAGCTGATCCTGCATTACAAGCACGTATTTGAAAGGCTCAAGGGTCTTATATGCTTCATCAACGCTGTTTCCAAGGGAAGTGAAAACCCAGAGCGCCGGATCAAAATCATCCAGGGACCGCCCTGCGCCTTTGGCGGCGGACTGTATCTCTGCGTAGTATTTTGAGTAAAGCTGGGGGTTAAGGTCAATCGGGAGCCATCCGTTTCCTTTTTCTCCGGTTAGTTTTAGCCCTTTTGGCGTATGAGTGGCGATGTAAAAAGGTATGCTCGTTCTTTCATAGGGTTTTATCTGTAAAAATGCGCTCTCAAGGTTATAAAACTGCCCGGCAAAGTCCGCTGGTTCATCAGTCTTCCAGAGAATTTCCATGACCTCCATTGACTCTCTGAGCTTTGCTAAAGGTTTGTTCCACTCAATTCCAAAGGCGTCAAGGTTCATTGATTCTCCCACTCCCAGGGTCAGGACCGTTCTTCCCTTTGAAAGCTGGTCCACCGTGGCAAGCCTCTGGGCAAAAACGGCGGGATGCATTCTGTGAGGGTCAGAGACGGTTCCCAGTTGAATGCTTTTGGTCTGAGGTGCCGCGGCCGCAGCGACCGTCCACGCCTCCGGCGCAACTGCGCTGGGTGCCACGAACAGAAGATGATCAGGATACCAGATGGTGTCAAAGCCCAGCTGATCAGCTTTGATGGAGAATTCAATCAGCCCGTTAACGTCAGCGCCAGGCATAGGAGCGGAAAGCCCGAATTTAATATCTTTAGCCATTTTATTACCTCTCTGAGGGGTTTAAAGTTGATTAAACCATATTTTGCTTAAAGGTTCAATAGTTTTGTCGGACGCTCTTATCTGTCCTGAACGAAAAATCTGCAGGCAGGTCCGGATTTTTGTTACAGGCTGTCAGATCTGTTTCACTATTATGTTGTTCTGTTAAGAGCATTTAGTGATATAATTTATCTAAATTATTTCTGGAGGGACTTTTATGAAACTTGGCGTTGGACTATTCAGCATGCAGACACATAAGGATCTTCCGGGCGTAACCCACCAGGACCTTTACAGAAACACGCTGGAGAACGTTAAGTTAGCGGAGGACGTGGGTTTTCATTCCGCCTGGTTGTCAGAGCACCATTTTTTAGAGGATGGATACTGCTCCTCTCCCCTGACTATGGCTGCGGCAATGGCAGCCTGCACCACTAAGATCAGAATTGGCACTGGAGCTTTAATACTGACGCTTCATAATCCCGTACGGGTTGCCGAGGATGCAGCTACGGTGGACCTGATATCCGGTGGACGTTTTGATCTTGGGGTAGCGATCGGATACAGAAAAGAGGAATTTGATGGGTTTGAGGTACCTATCGCGCAGCGTCCTTCAAGGATTGAAGAAGGAATAGAAATAATAAACCGGTCCTGGGGCAAAGAGCCGTTTACCTTCAAGGGCAAACGGTTCAGCTTTGAAAATATTGACGTTACGCCCAAGCCGGTGCAGGACCCGGTCCCGATCTATATCGGAGCCTTTGAAGAACCGGCGATCAGAAGAGCGGGCCGGCTAGGATATCCTCTCCTTATAGGTCCCGGAAGAACCACCGATATGATAAAGGACACGCTGCGCTGGTTTAACGATTCTGCCTCCAAAGCAGGTCATAGCCCGGATGACTTTGAACATATCCTGCTCAGAGAGACCTTCATTGATCAGACAAAGGACAAGGCGATGGAGGGAGGCAGAGAATATATAATCAATATGTACAAGTTTTACTTCACCTTAGGGGTGAAGATAGTTATAAAAGGCAAACAGGTGCAGAGCATAGATGATCCGTTGTTTGAGCATATTGCCGATGACAGGTTTATGATCGGAACTCCGGGGTACTGCGCTGATGAGATAAGTAAGTACAGAGAAGAGACTGGGATTAACTATATAGCCTGCAGGATGGTTTTTCCCCAGGCGCCAAACGAGGTGATCTCAAGGTGTATTGAGCTGTTTGGAAAAGAGGTAATCCCCTCTGTAAAGTGAAGGAATCACCCCAGGTAAAACGCCAGTCGGCCGCTTTTTAGATCATATACGAATGGACAGTCCGGTCAGGATGCTGAGCCCGGGACTTGAAAAACCGAATATATCTTCATAATCCTTATTGAAAAGATTCTGTGCTCTTGTGAACACGGTTGCTCCCTGCAGATAAGGAAAGTCCAGCGGCAGTTTATAGCTTGCGGCAAGATCGGCTTTAAAATACGAACCGTTCTCCACGCGTTTTGATGGAAATTCTGAAAAGTTAAGGTCGTCCCGCTTGCCAATATAAGTTCCGGATACGTTCAGGTTAAAATCTCTGTGGAAATAGTTCGCCACAAAGGAAAAATAGTGGCTGGGCCGCCTGATCAGTTCAGACCCCTGCGAAAATCCCGCAGAACCCAGACCTCCGTCTTCAGTTACCTCAGAATCAAGGTAAACATAGTTCAGTCCCAGCGTTAATTCACTGCTGGCATTGAAGTTCCCCCCGACCTCTATGCCTTTTGTTTCAGTCTCCTGGACATTGGCATAATTTGTTCCGTTGGCGAAGGATTCGGAACTGTACTGGATTAAATTTTCAAATTTGTTCCAGAAATAGGTGAAGTACAGTTTCAGAGCATCGCCAAAAAGAAGCTGGTCTATGCCTCCTTCAATGTTTAATGATTCCTCAGGGTTAAGATCCGGATTTCCTGCTGTGAGATCTTCGTCAAAGTTCTCAAAAAAACTCGGCTCCTTTATTCCCCTGCCCACCGATGCTCTCAGCTTTGTTCCAGAGCTTCTTATTAAGTATGAAAGTGAGGCCCTTGGCGTAAGCTCTGTGCCATAGCTTTCATTGTTATCAAGCCTTATACCTGCGGTAAGAAACAGACTTTCATATAAACCAAGCTGCTTCTGAGCGTAATAAGCGTAGTTGTTTCTTGAACTTTTAAGTCCAAAGCCGTCAAATTTTTCTTTCTCATATTCAAAGCCCAGAGTTGTAACGGAGGAGAAGTTGTTGTTATTAAGGAATATGCTGGACCTGTAATCAACCATTTGTCTTTTTTCTTCCACTTTGCTTTCAGAACCTCCAAAGGGATCTATTTCCATGCCGTTGTCTTTATCTTTGTTTTTCCTTTTCTGATTTGTCCAGCCAAGAGAAACGGTATTCTCCCACCAGGGTAAAAGTCTGTAGGAGATATTTGCCCCTGTGATGAATGTACCGGTTTCTGAGAAATTATCCGGGTCAAGAATGTCAAATCTATCCCCGGCACTTCCCGTGGGAAATTCAAATTTAGAATCCTGATAGACCGTGGTAACAGAGATGTCCAGTTTCTCATGGGGAACTAAATTAAAGGTGCCAGTGTAAGTACTGTTTTTGTGCTCGTTGTTAAAGTCCAGTATTCCCTCGTCGCTTGATCTTCCAAAGGACAGGAAGTAGCCGTACTGCTCATCTCCAGCGGAGATGCCTGCTTTGTACTCCTGTATAAGGTTTTTATTTTCCTTTCTGGCTCCAAGGGCGCCTGATACAAAAAGAGTGGCTTTTCCTCTGCCCTTTTTCGTGATTATATTGATCACGGAAGTCAAAGCGTCAGAGCCGTAGATTGCGGAGTGGGCCCCTTTAATGATCTCAATTCTTTCTATGTTTTCGGTGGTAAGGCTGGAAAAATCAAACGCACCTGCGGATTGATTGACCTGCACTCCGTCTATCATTATAAGGTTGTAGTCGCTTTCACCTCCCCTTACGAACAGCGAGGCGGTACTTCCTCTGCTTCCACTCTGGGGCACTATCAACCCCGGCACGTTTCTTAACAGGTCTGCTACGTCCGTTGTCTGGCTCTTTTCAATATCATCACGGGTTATTATCTCAACGGAAGCTCCCAGATGCTCCAGCGGAGTTGGGACTTTTGTTGCCGTAACGACTATTTTCCGCAGCTGTTTTTGTTCTTCGGAGTAGGAACTCTCCACAAAGAACGTAAATATCAGTAAAGAGAAAAAACACAGAGATCTTTTCATGTTGCTCCTCCAGCGCAGGTGTAAACATCACGGAAACCAGCCTTGTCACGAACAACACGAGCAATAAGTGGTGGTTTGATCAATTTTGATTTCTTCCCCATCTGCACTTTTCAAGAAAGCAGATTACTTCCTATATGTGCAGAACATCTTTTGATGTATCGGAAAAGATATATTTGCTAAATCCGGTTTTTATCCAGGTCCATTAATCAAAAGCCACCTGCCTTGCTCCCGAGACAGTACACTTGCTTTAAATTTAGGTAGGTCTTCCGACTTATAAGGAACAAACTCTGGATTAACCTTCCCAGCTTTCAGCCAGTGGCTTGAGTTTACATGGCGTAACCTCAGTTGAGATCCAAAGATATACCTTAATTACGGCTGCGGGCACAGTTCAGAATTTTCATCTGATTCCCTTAACCTTACAGATAAACTATCCAAATGGAACATATACGTCAAGTTAAGATGAAATAAGGCTTTTTAGGTTCTGATAATAAAGCAGAGTTGTGTGATTCTTTCTTTTTTGCCCGCTGTTCTTATTGACAAACGGTTAAATAGAATTAGTTTAGTAAAGTTCAAATTTGCACATAAAAGGACTGTAAAGCCGTGCCTACTAAAAAGACCACCAGTAAAGTTACTTCGAAAAAAGCTGTGTCTGCTAATAAAACCGCTGGTAAAGTTACCTCAAAGAAAGCCGCATCTGCTAATAAATCCGCCGGTAAAGTTACTTCAAAGAAAGCCGCGTCTGTTAAGAAGACCGCCAGCAAGGTTACTTCAACAAAGGCAAAGGCCAGACCCAAAAAACTTAAAAGCAAGATAGGCTACTCATCTGCGTTTCTGAATGAAATGAGACAGACGCTTTTGCAGATGAGAAACGAATTACTTCAGGAGGTAGCTAAATCGGTAAAGGAGGAGTCCGATCATCTGCGCTTTGGGGTTGGAGATTTTTATGATCATGCCTCCGAAGACAAGCAACGAGAACTGGCCTTGATTCTGTCAAACAGAGAACGTGAAAAACTGACGCAGATAGATCAGGCGCTGAAAAAAATTGAAGACGGCACTTATGGTATCTGTGAAGTTACAGAGAATAAAATAGGGGAGGGAAGGCTCAAGGCACTGCCCTTTGCCACGCTTAGCGTGGAAGCGCAGGAAGAGATGGAAAAGGGATTTTAAGCCCCTTATTCCTTTAGTGATTTATCGTAAGGCGGCGTAAGCTGACCTGCTTCCGTGATAATTGAATCTACGTTGACGTTTGGAGTAATATCAAATGCTGGGTTCATAACATCAACGCTTGCTGCTACCTTGGTTTTTCCAAAGTGAGTGATCTCTTCTCCTTGCCGCTGTTCAATAGTTATTTTTTCTCCGGAAGGGCAGCTGTGATCAATCGTTGATGTTGGTGCCGCAACGTAAAATGGAATTTTATGATGCTTGGCAAGCACGGAAACCATGTAAGTGCCTATCTTGTTGGCAACGTCTCCGTTAGCGGCAATCCTGTCTGCTCCTACAACTACGGAGTCTATCATCTTATTGCTCATCAGGTGTCCGACCATATTATCGGTGATCAGCGTTACCGGTATGCCTTCTTTGCTGAGTTCCCAGGCGGTCAGCCTTGCTCCCTGCAGGCGAGGACGGGTCTCACAGGAAACAACTTTTATATTTCTGTTTTTTTCATAAGCTCTTCTTATAATTCCCAGTGCAGTTCCGTATCCTCCCGTAGCCAGTCCACCAGCGTTGCAGTAGGTTAGAACGACGTCTCCTTTTTTTATCAGAGCTGAGCCGTTTTCTCCTATCTTTCTGCACATCTCTATGTCTTCGCTCAGTATTTTTTTAGCTTCTGCAATGAGTTCTTGCTGGATCGCGGGAATTTCTTTTTCTTTATTTTGAGAAATGATCTTTTTCATTCTTTCAATTGCCCAGAACAGATTGACGGCA
>CAZUNK010000054.1:0-3396 GCA_964622285.1 uncultured Spirochaetia bacterium | reverse complement strand
CTATTAAATTTATAACGTTGAAGGAAGAGTGGTAAACTGAAAAGTCAGTTTCAGAGACGCAGTGAAGCGAATTAACCGCAACCCCGCTTCTTTTCAGACGATCCGTAAAAGGAGCTACAAGGTCCACTCCCCTGCCCGTAGCGTCCAGCAGGTTAATATCCACTTTTTCAGAACTGATCCTGCCCTCCTTAACTACGCAGACGGACCTGGCGGATATTTCCTTTACCAGCTTATCCGCGGCCTGCTTAGACGGCTTTTTCACCCGGCCTTTGCCATCAGAGCGAAGATCCTTTTTGATCTCCAGTACGGACTTACATGAGCTTTTAACTTTAAGCAGCAGGTCTTTGTTTTGCTTAATTTCTGACTTTATTCCTTCTATTAATTCACTTGGGTTTTTGGGATCAAGTATAACGTTACATCCCGCCTTCAGCGCACCTGCGGCAATTTCAGGTTCAGAACCAAGGACTTTTAACGGGTCCATTCTGAAGGAATCCGATATAACCACTTTTTTAAAATTCATTTTCTTTCTTAAAATATCCTGAATTAAAACTTTGGACGTTATTGCGGGAGAATGGGAACCATCTATCTCAGGCGCTGCAATATGCCCGGCCATTATAAGATCAACCCCGGACTCTATCGCCCTTGCAAAAGGTACAAGCTCAAGCTCTTCAAGCTGTTCTAAGCCCCTGCTTAATTCAGGCAGATTAACGTGAGAATCAACGTCGGTAGACCCATGACCTGGAAAATGCTTGCCGCAGGCAAGCACTCCGCAGCCTCTGATCTTACGTATGAACGTTCCGGCCAGTTCAGCCACTGTTTCAGGATCGTCACTAAAGGACCTTATATTAACGATCGGACTGCGGGGATTGGTACTTACGTCAAGCACGGGAGCAAAAATAAGGTTCATTCCGCAGTACTTCATCTCCTGCGCAGTGATCTCCGCCTGCCTGCCTACAAGCTCATCACTGCCTACAGCCCCCTGCGCCATTAAAAACGGAAATTCTGTGCCTCCCTTTACTACCTGCCCCAGCCCTCTCTCTGCGTCACACCCAAAAAGCAGCAGACGATCAGACAACGCCTGAAGATGGCCTATGTGTCGTCTGACCTGCTCCATCTCCCCGTTGAACAGGATGAACCCCCCTACCTTATGCTCCGCAACCAGCTTTATGGAATCCTTTACGCACTCACTATCGTTAAAATCAATTCTGGGCATTACCACCTGCCCGGCGCATTCTTCAATCTCTATCACGCTGTGACCCAAGCTGCTCAACGGCTTTTACCTGTAACGTTTTTGCCAATTGATATTTTTCCAAGAGGCGAACTGCTGCTCGCTCCTGTAACGCAGGGGAGGTTTGAATGGTTGGCGAAGATCGTCTCGTTCGCCAGTACTGCAAATGACAGTGCTTCCTTTGAATCAAAGGGAATGCCGTATTTATCGGACGGACAGACTTTGACCGGGCTCAGTTTATGGGTCAGCTTTTCCACTAAAAAGGGGTTAGCCGCTCCACCTCCACTTAAAATAACTTCGTCTATCTCCCACTTAAGAAAAACATAGCTTTCATAAGCGCTGCATATGGTATCAACCGTAAGCTGAACCAGAGTGGCAAGAAGATCAGAAAATCCGATAACGCCGCCTTTGACCAGACTGTAAAGCTCCTGCGCTTTATCCCTTCCGAACTTCTCCCGCCCGGTCGTCTTGGGAAGAGGTTTTTTAAAGTAATCATTGTTCATCAGGTCCTGCAGGAGTTTATGGTCCACCGTGCCCGCTCTGGCCTGCCTGCCGTCTTTATCATAGCTCTCTCTGCCGTCCGAATGTATTTTCATAACTCCGTCCAGCAGGAGGTTTCCAGGACCTGAGTCAAAAGCCATCACCTCGTTTATATCCTGGGGAACCACCGTGCAGCTTGCAATGCCCCCTATGTTCTGCAGTACCCTGACCTTTCCCACCTGCCTGAAAAGAATATAGTCCACGTACGGAACAAGAGGCGACCCTTCTCCCTTTGAAGACATATCTCTTGGTCTGAAATCCGATACCGTCGTTATTCCGGTTTTTTCCGCTATTACGTCCGGCTCTCCGATCTGTAGCGTGGAACAGATCTCAGGTTCGTTTGAAGGTGGACTATGAAAAACGGTCTGTCCATGAGTACCTATCAGATCTACTTCCCCGGCTTTAAGTCCCGCCTTTTTCATCAGGGACATGCAGGCATCGGCAAAAGCCTCTCCAACTGCAAAGTTCAGACCTGACAGCTGCGCAACGGTAGCATCCGTGATATTCTCTAACCCGCTTCTCAGCCAGCTTTCGTAGGGACAGGTCTGAAAATCCAGCAGTTCAGCCCTTGTGTCAGTCCCGCTGCCGCTAATGCGCACCAGAGCAGCGTCAACCCCGTCCATTGACGTTCCGGACATAAGCCCTATTATGAGCCTCTCTTTTTTGTCAATTATTGGACTTAGCCAGTTCACGATAAAGAAAAAACCCTGCCTTCAGTCTGTAAGTGCCTTTTTTAAAAACCCTTTGCTTTTCTTCAGCATCTTTAAAGACTCTTCAAAGGATACTTTCTTTTTGTACATCAGCACTGCCGACTTCACGCTCCATTTTGAATTTTCCAGAAGTTTTATTGCTTCTGACCGCCCCACCTCACATATCTCCATCACTATACGAACCGCCCTGTCCTTCAGCTTTGAAGACGACGGCTGAACGTCCACCATGAGATTACCATAAGTCTTGCCCAGAAGGACCATTGAGGCGGTCGTAAGCATGTTCAGCACCATTTTTGTTGCAGTTGCGGACTTGAGCCTTGTAGAGCCCACAATGACCTCAGGACCCACTAGAAGTACAATGGCAACGTCAGATACCGGGCTGCTTACCGGGTTGCAGGTAATAAGTACCGTTTTACTCCCTGCCTGTTTAGCATGCTCCAAAGCACCTGTAACAAACGGCGTTGACAAACTGGCGGCTATCCCCACAACGACGTCCCTGGCGCTGAGACCTGCGCTTTTAAGTTTCTCAGCAGCCTCATCAGCATTATCCTCGGCACCTTCAACCGATCTGATCACTGCTTTGCTGCCCCCTGCAATTATCCCCTGTATCATTTCCGGATCGGTTCCAAAAGTGGGAGGACACTCGGCTGCTTCAAGCACCCCAAGCCGCCCACTTGTTCCTGCGCCAACAAAGAAAAGCCGGCCCCCGCTTTTTAAGCTGCCTGTTATCATTTCCGCCGCTTTAGAAATGTTTTCTTTCTGGGAAAAGACCGCTTCGTTAATGACGCGGTCTTCCGCTGCCATTACTTCAATGATCTCGGAAGACGTGTAAGTATCTATATCCAAAGTGCTGGAATTGACCTTTTCCGTAAGTAAATGACCGGTTTTGCGAAGTCTGGACATTGAGAGATATTATAT
>CAZUNK010000053.1:0-18151 GCA_964622285.1 uncultured Spirochaetia bacterium | reverse complement strand
CAATTTACTTGAAAGGGGAACTGGGTACTATTTGGAACAGAATAAAGAACAGTAATAAAAGACCGTTACTTAAAGTAAAAAACCCCTGGCAAGAAGCAAAAAAACTGTTTAAAGAAAGAAAGGAACTATACGAAAAAGCGGATTTCACAGTTAAATCAAAGGGCCTGACGGTTCAGAAAGTCACAGATGAAATAATCAGTATCATCAAAAGTCATGCATAGAAATGCAGAATTCTGCTCAGACATTGATACGCTGCCACAGAAGATATTTTTCCTCACCTGATATGATATCATATACGTCGTTTCAAAGATTTTCCAGACAGCGGGAGGCTATTTAATGAACAAGTTATTTGTGTTTTTTGTTATGGGAGTTTTGATCCTGTTTTTCGGAGCATCATGCAAAAAAGCCGAGGACCTGCAGGAGAGCAAAGAAAAAAACCAGAAATCTCAAATACAGACAAAAAAGCAGCTGAAAAAAGGTAAACCTTCTCCAAAAAACGTCACAAGAAACAACAGCCTGCCGTCTTTCGGAGAACTTGTGGAAATTCTCAAACCAAGCGTTGTCAACATAAGCACGACAAACGTTGTAAAGCAGGGATACCTGCAGATGCCAAGACCTCAGTACAGAGGGGATATGCTGGAAGACTTTTTTAAGCATTTTTTTGGAAACGTACCTCAAAGGGAATTTAAGAGACAGGGTCTGGGGTCCGGATTTATCGTAACCTCAGACGGCTATGTTGTAACAAACCACCACGTTGTGAGCCAGGCGGAGGATATTGAGGTGATCCTTGAGGATGGTGAGAAATATGAGGCCAGGGTCGTGGGAAAAGATCCAAAAACCGACCTTGCAGTGCTGAAGATAGATACCGACCAGGAGCTTGAAGCGGTCACTTTTGGCAACTCAAAGGACGTTAAAATCGGAGACTGGGTAATTACCATTGGCAATCCATTTGGATTAGGTTACACGGTAACGGCCGGTATAGTCAGCGCAACCGGCAGATCCCTGGGCTTTGGAGCTTACGATGACTTTATACAGACCGACGCGTCCTTAAATCCCGGAAACAGCGGAGGTCCCCTGTTTAACTTAAATGGAGAGGTCATAGGGGTTAATACCGCAATTATGGCCAGAGGTCAGGGACTGGGCTTTTCCATACCCATAGACCTGGCTTTTAACATTATCAATCAGTTGAAGGACAGTGGTGAAGTCGTAAGAGGCTGGTTAGGGGTGGCAATACAGGAGATAACTCCGGAAATTGCAGAGAGCCTCGGACTGCAGACTAAAAAAGGCGCCCTGATATCAGATGTGACTTCTCCCAGTCCCGCCGCGTCAGCAGGTCTGAAAGGAAAAGACGTTGTGATCAAATTTAACGATGAGGATATAGAAGATTATTCCGCACTTACAAGGTTAGTTGGCGCCACAAAGCCGGATACCGACGTGACCTTAACGATCATAAGAAACGGAAAAGAAATGGAATTAAAAGTAAAACTGGGGAAACTGGAAGACGACAGCCAAGCCGCAGATAAAGATGGAACAAACATTGAACTGGGAATGGACGTTACGGACATTACCCCCGACATTGCAAGAAGGTTCAGCCTGGACAACAAAACCGGGGTTATAATCGCAAGAGTGAAAAGAGAAAGCATAGCCTACGATGCAGGTTTCAGAAGTGGGGATGTAGTGATCAGCATAGATAAAAAAGAGATCAAGAACGTAAAAGACTACAATAAAATCATAAAGACCATAAACCAAAAAGATAAACCGTCCCTTTTCCTGGTAAAAAGAGGAAAAAGCACCCTGTACATCGGGATAAAACCCTTCAAAGATAAAGAATCAAAGTGATCAGACCTGCTTGGGTTTTTGAGCGTTGATGTTCTGAATAACCTGGGCTGGTACCCTTACCACTTTTCTGACGTTGTAGTCGTAGAAGACCAGCGCCGTTATCACTCGTCCTATTTCCGCGTTGTTCTTCTTGCTCAGCAGCTGATAAACAATGTCAAAACCGCTCTTGTGAAAATTGTCCACTCCTAAGTTAATGATTATGTTATCCCCATAGAAAGATTCCCGGATATACTCTATCGTGGCTCCGGCAATTACAATTCCGTACCCTCCCAGGTTCATTTCGCTATAGCCCATTTCAGCTAAAAATCTCATCCTGGCTTCATGCACTATAGGGAGAAAAGCGTCATGACCAAGATGCCCTCCATAATTAATGTCACTTATTCTAAGGGGTATCTCAGTGGTAAAAATAAAACCTTCGGGCGGTAATTTGACTTTAATTCTTGCCATTGTGCAAATATATATCCTCTGAAGACCGTATTCAACTGAACCACGGGAAACTCTTATACTGTACACAAAACAGAGACCCACCCACGCATACTATTTTATCTGCTTCTCCTTACGTCCCTTGATTTTTTGCTGTAACAGGGTTAACATTACAACCCACATGTAAATAGGAGTTAGGAGAAGACGCGATTATGGAAAGAAATGAAGAAACACTTGCAAGCAGGCAGGTTGACATTGAACAGAAGAGGTTCTTTTTTGATGTCAAAGAAAATCAAAAAGGTAAATATCTTAGGATAACCGAGAGAAGCGGGGGTCGCTCCTCTATCGTGGTACCCCTGGGCGGAGTTAACATCTTCAAAGAAGAGCTTTCGGGGATAATAGAAGAGGCTATCCCTTTAATGGAAGCTGAGGCTTAATTCCAGATTTAACAACGTAAACGAGCTGTAAGGTTTATTTTCTACCACAGTTGAACTAACAAAAGTAACGACTACTGGGCACGGTTCTGTGCGGCTGCGCTTTTGACTGTAATTCTCATGTTCCTTTCACTGGGAAGAATTACGATCACCCCCAGTTTTATGTTCTTATAAGTTTTTGTTGAACGTGGGGGAAGTACTTCAGTAAGCGTAAAATCATTTGACGCAAGGTGTACGCCTGTGGAAGACAGGAAAGCAACTTCAAAATCAATGTCTGAGTAAGCAAAGTTGCTTGTGTTCCTCAGCGTCAGTTCTCTGATAATCCCCTGCGACCCCGGAATACCGCTTCCCCATTTAAAATCTTTTACCTGAATATCATACTTGGGAATTTCCACGTCGTCGTCACTTGGGACATACTCCTCATCCTGCAGCTCATCAGTTTCCTGATCCCGAGGAACTACCGTCACTTCATCAGCAGCGCTTTCATCCTGATACGGCGCCTCTTCACTCTGCTTCTTTACCGCTGTTTTCTGCTTATCCCTTTTCTGTTTCCTCTGAAGCGCGTACCTGAGCTCCTTGCCGGCTATCTCTTCGGCACCGGAAACATAAATATCAAAGCTGGTGGAGTCAGGGTGACGAAAACCCACGTTGACGTTCGTATAAATTGAGGTTGAATTTGCCAGCAGAACGTCACGGATCATAACAGCGGTAACGTGCCGATTCTTTCCATCTGCGTCTCTGCCAATGTTATTCACAACGCTGAGTTTAATGTTTTTATAGTTACTGCTGCTGGTGTTCTCAATCGTTATACTTTTAAGTATTCCTTCCGTTCCAAACTGATTGCCCATCCACTCCCAGTCTTTTACTAAAATTATCTGTTTCAGCAAAACGTCCGAAGGTGATTCAACCAGGTCCGCCCCTACCACTCTGGCTATGGACTTTTGTACGTCGGCGTGCATAAGTCCAAGTTTGACCTTTTCAAAAGTTTTCACTTCTCCGGGTGAGATGGTGCTTTCAATAGTTCCCATTACCGAACCAAGCGGGGTGCCACTTCTGGAATACAGCTCAACTGATATATTTATATTATTGAAAGTCCGGTCACTTTTGTTTATAAGCGTTATATCTTTCAGAATTCCCCGGGAACCAACGTTTGAGGATTGCCACGTGTAGTCCTGAACGAAAATTGACTCGTCCGCCTTAACAACCTCTCCGTACGAATGCTGATATGAGCAAACGAAAAAAATCGTCAGAGACAGAAGTAATAAATTAAAAAGCTGAAAGATCTTTGTTAACATAACGCTTTATCCAGTCCTGAAACTGAAATTAAAGTATACTCAAAAAAACAATAAAAAGTGGAATTAATAAGTTCTATCTGTCAAAAAACGGCAGATAAAAACCACGTTTGTAAAAGCAGATCCATTTGTCTATTCACTCTTTGACTAAAAGATTGTACAATTGCACCTTATAAGCTATGTCCAAAATAAAGATCCTTCCTGACGTTCTGGCGTCAAAAATCGCTGCGGGAGAGGTGGTGGAAAGGCCCTCGTCTGTGGTAAAGGAATTAATTGAGAACTCTCTTGACGCAGGAGCAAAAAAAATAAAAGTAGTCATTGAATCCGGAGGCAGGAAACTTATTTCTGTGACCGACGATGGCGTGGGCATGTCAAAAGACGATGCTTTAATGAGCCTGGAACGTCACGCCACAAGCAAGATCAGTTCCGTGGATGATCTTTTTTCACTAAGCACGCTGGGATTCAGGGGAGAAGCGCTCCCGAGCATCGCAAGCGTATCACGTTTCAAGCTGCTTACACGAAACCGTGAAAGCAGCTCAGGAGTGTCCATTATCGTGGAGGGAGGCAGTATAAAGCGGGTTGAAGATTCAGGATGTCCGGTAGGGACCACGGTTGAAGTAAGGAACCTTTTTTTCAATGCCCTTCCAAGGCTGAAGTTTTTAAAAACCAATGAAACGGAATTTATCAATATTATTGAAGCCGTTCAGAGGGAATCCATTTCAAACCCCGGCGTGACGTTTGAAGTCCACCACGACGGCAGATCAGTTTTCAGATTTGCTTCAAAAGATAACGTTCTAAGCAGAGTTCAGGATATAGTAAAAAACTGTGAGCTCTATGAAATACACCATACCGTTAACACAATAGAAGTCAGCGGGTACATGAGCAGTCCATTTGAAGGACGATCAAACACGCAGAGGCTTTACACTTACGTAAACCAAAGGCCCGTCAAAGATCGTTTTATTACAAGAATGATAATGAACGGATATGGGAAAATGCTTCCCAGCGGCAGGTTTCCGCAGGGAGCAATCTTTATTAACGTGCCAAAAAGCGAAGTGGACGTTAACGTCCATCCAACCAAGCATGAAATAAAATTCAGGCAGCAGGGTTTTGTGGGCGGCGTTATTAAAAATTCCATTACGGAAATGTTAAGCTCCGCTCCCTGGTTATTAGAAGGCGGCAGCAAGTATACCGGCAGACATGTTAATTTTCCTGCAGACCCCGGCACCAGTACAGCGCACCGCTTTGTTCAAAAACCTGACGCAGGTGCAAAGCCTTCAGATTTTTTCACTAGTGATCCTCCGGAGAGAAAACCGCCGTCCATACACGGTGAAAAGCCAGGGACACACCTTGATGAAAAACCCAGACGCTCTGTCATAAACGAGTACCCACCCCTGCAGGCGGACGGTCCTGACGACGCTGAAACTGAGTATAAAGGTTTTTTTGAAAACGAGGGCGATTTCTCAAGCATGAAGATCATAGGTCAGGTGGGAATGCTCTATATCGTCTGTGAAACACAAAGAGGCATTGTACTCATTGACCAGCACGCAGCGCATGAAAGAATAAATTATGAACTGCTCAGAAAAAACTACCTGGAGTCCGGAAAGATCCAAAGTCAGGAACTTTTAATGCCTGATGTTCTTGACCTGCCGCCCAAGGAGATGGAGCTTTTTCACAAACATCAGACTTATCTGACCCAGCTTGGCTTTGAAGCAGAGCTGTTTGGCACCTCCACTATCAGAATAAAAAGCACTCCGGCAATTACCGGATCAGTGGACGTTAAAGACGTCTTCACGGACATGCTTCTGGAGCTTGACGAGCTCGGGGAAAGCAGAAGTTTGAATAATATGCTTGACCTTGTTTTTGCCACTATGTCCTGCCACGGTTCAATCAGGGCAAATGAAACTCTGGACAAGGAGAAGATCAGAGCGCTTTTAATAAGTCTGGACAAAACGGATTTTGCATCTTCATGTCCACACGGAAGGCCCGTGGCTAAAATAATTACATACAAAGAACTTGAAAAAATGTTCGGGAGAACCTGAGTTGAAAAAAGAGATTATCTCAATACTTCACGAAAGTGCCGACTTGAAGCTGAAATTCGCCGAAGAATCCACAGAGAAAGTGGAATATGCGGTAAACCTCATATCTCAATGCCTGAGGGCAGGAGGAAAAATTCTGATCTTCGGAAATGGTGGAAGCGCGGCAGACGCACAGCATATAGCGGCGGAATTTGTAAACCGGTTTGTGGCGGCCAGAGGTCCCTTACCCGCCGTTGCACTGACGACCGACGCTTCAGTTATTACCTCTATAGCCAATGACGACGGCTTTGATCATATTTTTTCGCGTCAGATTGAAGCTATTGGCAGAAAAAACGATATCGCAATTGGCATAACGACCAGCGGAAGATCGCAGAACGTGCTGAGCGGACTTGAAAAATCCAGGGAACTGGGAATAAAAACGATAGCTCTCACGGGAGACTATACTGCAAAACTGAAAAACTTATCGGACTGTATCATTTCTGTACCTTCCAGGTCAGTCCCGAGAATTCAGGAAATGCACATAACGGTTGCCCATGTAATATGCGAGCTGGTGGAAAGTGGTTTGCCTGAACTAACTAAAGAGGAGACCGTAAACTGATGGGAGTAGTTGATACAAGTAAGTTCTATAAAGGAATGAAGATCGAGCATGACGGCAGCATCTGGGAGATCGTTGAACACACGAGTTCAAAAATGGGACGGATGAGCTCTATAGTCACGACAAGGCTGAAAAACATGGTTACAGGGGCCGTACAGGAAAAAAAATTCAGATCCGGAGACACTTTCAACATTCCGGACATTGAGCGAAGAAAAATGCAGTTCCTGTACAAAGATGAGATGGGTTTTCACTTCATGGACACCCAGAGCTATGATCAGCTGAGCTTCAGCGAGCAGCAGGTGGGAGATTCCGTAAATTTCCTAAAAGATCAGCAGGAAGTTCAGGTACAGTTCTACAACGATCAACCCGTGGGCATTGAACTGCCGATCTCCGATGAATTCAAAGTAACTTACACGGAACCGGGAGTAAAAGGTGATACGGTTTCAAGCACAACCAAACCAGCTACCATTGAAACCGGATTTACCTTAAACGTTCCTCTTTTTATAAACGTTGGAGACGTAATAAAAGTTGACACAAGGAACGGCAGTTACCTGGAAAGAGTTAAAAAATAGGTGGTATTTTTTTGAACTTTTAAGGAAAAACATGACTTTTGAGCTTTGTTGCCGAACTGGGGTCCAGCCGCTGCAGCTGTAAGTACGCTTCCTGAGCTTTTTCATACTGATTATCCGATACATAGGCTATTATCATGTTGTGCCATGCTTTTGAATCGTCAGGGTCTATGCTCACCACCTTACGATAAGAATCCACCGCTTTTTTGTAGCGTCCCTGTTTGCTGTAGGTAACTCCTAAGTTAAACCACGTTCCTGAATTGTCAGGATTAATACCTGCTGACCTGCGGTAAGATTCCACCGCTTTGTAGTAGGTGCCCTGTTTTAAATAAGCAAGCCCTAAAAAACTCCAGGCTGATTCATCGGATGGATACATATCTGACCACTCCAGGCAGTGCTTTTCCAGGCCGGACCAGTCCTGGGACTTCGCCAAACCCAGTGCAGTTTTACGGTTGTTCTTGGAAGATCCGCCAAACAGTTCATTCAGATTCGCACCGGAGATCTTTTTAATGCCCCTTCTGCGGGTCCAGTTTATCCATTCCGTGGGATAGGCAAATCCTGAATATTCCGCCGCGTCGGGTAAATGTTTTGTCGTTATCCCGATAAGTTTACCGTGCTCATCAAACAGACCTCCGCCGGACATTCCAGGTGCAAGCTGAGCACTGGTTATAATTACCGGCGGCATGCTTCTTTCTCTCTTGTGCAGCCGGGAAACCTGTCCGGTACTGATACGGTAATTTCCACGCGGTGCGCTGATAGCGTAAACAACCTCCCCGACGCTTAACGAGCCGGACTGACGGGTATTTATGATCTTACCTTTGAGATCACGGGACTTGAGCAGACATATATCTTTTTCCCAGTCGGCCCCGGAAAGGCTTGCAACTTTAATCGCTCCGCCGCTGTCCTGCACTGTTATGGAATTTGCCACGGCGTCTGATTCCACCAGCACGTGACAGTTTGTTACAACTTCTCCGTGTCCTACGATAACTCCGCTGCCTTGAGATTTTTTTCCATCTTTCTGCGTTGCCCAGACGATAACGGTTGAAGGAAGTACTTTTTCGTAAACTTTTGAAGCCTCCAGGGCAACTGCCGGCATGGCCGCAACGGATGCTACCGTGAATATCAGCAGCTTTGTGATCGTACCAGTAAAATTCCGGTTATTACCTGAGGGGTTTTTGTCAAACTGTTTACTTAAAAGAAAAACAGCAGCAGTTATTAATTCAGCGGCTTTAGTAAACATGGCTTAATAGCAAAATAAATAAACTTACCTCAGATTGCAAACAATTAACTCATCTCTTTTTTCCTGATAAACAGAGCGCTTTTTCGTAAGATGCGTTAATAGTTATTGATAAGGTTATATTCCAGTATAGAAAAATCTCACGTTTTTGGTAAACTTTTCTTATTTACCTTTTCAAGGAGCACTGATGAACAAGTTAGGACGGTATTTAAGCAGGTATTACAGAACGGTTTTGCAACTCTCAGCTATTTTTATTATTTCATGTGCCGTGGGAGACGATTCGCCCCCCGCTCAAATAGAAGATTTTACAATTTCTTCAAACAATAAAATGTTTACATGGACGGCCCCTGGAGACGACGGCACCTCAGGAAAAGCAACCTTATACCTGCTCAGATTCTTTACTGAAGAACAGGTAGCGGAAATATTAGGAACGGATTCACTGGATGGACTGCCGGAATCTCAGGTACATGAAGCCGTGCAGAACAATTTTGACAGCGCCACTCATCTTCCCCGGTTCCTGGTGCCGAAAAACGCCGGAGAGTCTGAACTGACCGCCATACCCAGACTTGAGATTTCAGGAACAAAGAAATATTTCTACTCTATTGTAGCAAACGATGAAACCGGAGCCAGTTCATCTCCATCAAACGTTCTTGAGGTGACTTCCGAACTGGTAAACGCTAATTTCACAGGTGAAAGCCAGGGCTGTCTGGGCAGCTCCGCGTCTTCCGGGGAGTTCATACATGAAGCCGGAGAGGACAACCTGGGTGATATAACAAGAGATATAATCATAGGTGACCCTTGTCTGGGCAAGGTATATATCTTCATAGGCGGGGGAAACATCACAAGGAACATGGAAAATATAGACGTGGCAAGCGCTGACGTCACGATCACCGGAAATCCTCAGGACGAATTTGGCCATTCGGTCAGCGCGGTTGGGAACGTCAGTGGAAGTTCTCTTTACGAGGAATTCGCAATAGGTGCTCCGGGAGCCCTTAACGACACGGGTCAGGTATTTATTCTTCAGGGAAACAGAAACCTGCCATCCACGATAGACCTTCGTACCAACCCTGATGAGAGTGCACTTATCATAACGGGAGAATCCAGCGGTGACCGGTTTGGATTTAAAATTGCGAGGAGAGGGTTCAACAACTTTTTCGTAAGTGCCCCGAGCGCTTTAAGTGAAACCGGTAAAGTTTACAGTTTTATTAGCAGCAACCTGCAGGATCAGGCAAGTCCTGAGGCTGATGAGATCATAACCGGCAGAGAACAGGGAGAGCAGTTCGGTTACTCTATTGCTGATGGAGGGAATATCAATTCTTCGTCCCCGAATGAATTTATTGTAGGTGCTCCGGGGGGCGGAAGAGCATACGTATTTTTCAACACCGGAACCTTCAATCTTGCCAACCTTCCAGAGGAGAGCACAGGTGACGTGATGACGATTTCGGGCAGGCCGGAAGACAGGTTCGGAGAAGCAGTTGGTGGAGGGTTTGACTTTGACGGCATTGGACAGAGCGCCGACGTGGTTATTTCAGCTCCGTCCGCGGGTAACGGTAAAGGGTCGGTGTTCATATACACGGACGAGGTTATAAATGAAGCGGCCGCTAATAACTCGCGGGAGATAGCCTTTACGGAGTTCACTCTGAAAATAGACGGAGAGAACGACGGAGACAGGCTGGGCGCGGGACTGGCGGTTGTTCCGGACATAAATCCCACGCTCGGAATTGATCAGAGAAGAACGGCGAACGTACTTACGCGAACTCAGGGCAACGCGGACGTTGCAATAGGAGCGCCGGGCTTTAATGCTGGCGCAGGAAAGGCGTACGTTATTTTTGGCGGCGGAATTGACGATACGGAAACTGGTTCAACTTTCCCGGTAACGGAGCTGGCGGACCATATAATCTCACCAGCTGATACGGTAACTTCGTTCGGCAGTAACCTGAACAACGTTTTTGATATCAATGGGGACAACTTTCTGGACGTTACAATTGGAGGGAACAATAAATTAACTCTGTCGTACTAACTACTCTGCTCTATCAAGCCGTCCCTTATAATTAATCTTTTTCCGGCAAAGGAAGCTATATCTTCCTCGTGCGTTATCATAACGATGGTCTTTCCGTTCTGGTTGAGCTTTTCAAATATTTTCATGATCTCGTAGCTGGTTTTTGTATCCAGGTTACCGGTTGGTTCATCCGCCAGTATAAGCCCGGGATCGTTAACAATTGCCCTTGCAATTGCCACTCTCTGCTGCTGTCCACCTGACAGCTGACTTGGAACATGACTTCCTCTGTCTTCCAGACCAACTAAGCTCAGCGCTCGTGCAGCCATTTCTTTTCTCTCTTTAGTCTCTAACCCGCCGTAAATAAGTGGCATTTCCACGTTCTCTAATGAAGAGGTTTTGCTAAGCAGATTAAAATTCTGAAAAACAAAGCCTATTTCCTTGTTCCTGATAAATGACAGGTCATCTTTTTCCAGGTTGGATATGTTCTTTTCCCTGAAGAAATAATTTCCTGAAGTTGGCACGTCCAGACAACCCAGCACGTTCATTAAAGTGCTTTTTCCGGACCCTGAAGAACCCATAATGGAAACAAAATCTCCGGAGCTGATCTCAATGTTGATATTTCTGAGCGCCTCTATCTTAACGCTGCCTATAAAATAGGTCTTGGTAAGATCTTCCGTGCGTATTAATTCAGCCATTTAAAATCTTTTAGGCTGAGGAAGAGTGAGAATGGATTTGGAATCTTTATTGTTATAGTAGCTTTCAACCACTACCTCCTGCCCTTCTTTAAGAGAGTTGTTCAGAATTTCACTGAACTCATTGTTACTTACACCTATATCAACCGTGGTCTTTGTTAATTCACCGTTTGTTTCCTTTACCCATACCGACTGCGTGTCATCAGACCGGTCTTTACCGGGTTCGGCGTCACTTGGGATAAACCTTAACGCGGAAGTGGGAACCCTGAGAACGTTTTTTTTATCAGAAACGATGATCTTTACTTCCGCCGTCATGCCCGGCTTCAGTTTTAACTTTGAGTTGTCCACTTGTGCCGTAACGTCATAAGCCACAATGTCCTTATCTTTGTTTGGCGAATAACTTATTTTTGTTACTTCACCACTGAACAGCTTATCGGGGAACGCGCTTACCCTGAAGTTAACGGGCTGGCCCACGGACGCTTTGCCAATGTCCGCTTCACTTACGTGTATTATCAAGGTCAGTCTTTTCAGATCGCTCGCAAGGACAAAAAGAGGTCCGGAATCCGTCAGGTATTTGACCATCTGACCCCTGCTTACGTTTTTTGATAGAACTATTCCGTCAATTGGAGCTTTTATCTTGGTTTTGTCCAGGTTCTGCCTGGCTGATTCTATATTGGTGGTTGATTCCTGAAAAAGTGCAAGCGCGCTTTGATATTTTGTTTTTGATATTTCATATTCCTGCTTTGAGATCAGACTTTTTTTGTACAGTACCCCGTCAGAATTAAAGGTGGACTCGTTCAGTTTCAACTCGGCTGCGGCCTTGTCGTACTTTGCCTGTGCTTCCTTGAGCTGTATCTCAAACTGGTCAGGTTCTATAGCAGCAAGCACGTCGCCTTTTTTAACTCCGCTGTTTATATCAAAAAAAACGTCCTTTATTATCCCGTTCAGATCAGAATATATCTCCATTCTCATGCCGGGCTCCAGCGTCCCGTTAGCGGTTAAAGACGATGCTATATCCCCCCGGTCAACCAAAACCGTTGCAACTCCAACGTTGGATACGGAACTGCCCCTGTAAAAACCTAAATAGGTTCCCGCCAGCAGCACCAGTACGAAAGCCGTTATTAATGATCTCTTTTTTAAAGTAACCACGGTTAATGTTTCCCGGTTGCCGTTTTAAATTGGATTTCGGTGATCTTATAACCGTATATCGCCTCAAGATAGTCCGAACGTGATTCTGAAGAAAATATCTCAGCTTCCAGAAGCTCTATTCTGGAAACTTCGCCAAGTTTAAATTTTTCCCTGGCAATACTGAGGTTCTCAAGGGCTATATCATTATTTATTTTAGTGAGTTTGACTTTTTCTTTATTAAACTCCAGATCCATAAAAAGCTTTCTCACGTCCAGCTGTATTTTCTTTTTTGCCCGTTCTATAAGTATAAGTGCCCTTGTGCTTTCCGACCTGCTCGTGTCAAGTTTGGCAAATCGTGAAAACCCTTTGAAGATCGGAAGCCTGAACCCGACCCCCGCAATAAAATCCGGTTCATCCTCTCCGCCTTCTCCTTTAAACCGAAATGCAGTTCTACCGTATATCTGAGGATAGAACCTGCTTTTTGAAACTCTGATCTCGGACAGCTGAGCGGAATAGTCGGCGCTCAGCTTTTTTAACTCCAGATTGTTTTCCATCGCCTTCTCTAACGATTCTTTGAGCTCGTAAGTTGTAAATTCAATCTGATCCTGATCCACCAGTTCCACGTCCGAGTTAAACTCCTCCCCTATAAAGTCCAGCAGCCTCAGTTTGCTCTCCTCGTATTCATTCTGTTTTTTCAGCAGTTCAAGTCTTGAGTTCACGGTGTCCGATCTTGCCCTTGTCACGTCTA
The DNA here is from genome assembly GCA_964622285.1 of uncultured Spirochaetia bacterium. Lineage (GTDB taxonomy): Bacteria > Desulfobacterota_D > UBA1144 > Nemesobacterales > JAJCZQ01 > CAZUNK01. The sequence continues at coordinate 5,159 of CAZUNK010000053.1, read as the reverse complement.
TATTTGAACTCCTGTCCAGTTTTCTTTGCTCGCTGACCTTCTCAAAGATCAGATTGTTTCTCTCTAAACTTTTCCCGGCGGACTCCAGGCGACTTCTGCGGACCAGCGCCTCATAGTACAAAACCGCAACGTTCTGTACCGTATCGTGTAAAGTCCTATCGTGTGAATACTTATCCGCCTGCAACCTGAACTGGCTTGATTTTACACGATTTGAAGTTCTGTTAAAATCCCAGATCAGCTGATCCAGAAAAACCCCGGACTCACGTTCAACCAAAGGCAGTACTATTTTAGTTTCAACCTGGGGATAAAAGCCGGATTTTGTATCCCTTACCCGTGACCGTGAAATATCCACTGCAAGTTTGGACAGCTGCAGATCATGGTTGTTCCTGATGGCAATATCCGTTGCTTCGCTAAGGGAAAGAGCTTTTGAAGACGGCTCCTCTGCGTTTAATTCTCCGCCAAGGCTTAAGGACAGAAGTACTGCGATCAGAAAAACTGACCTGCTCAAAAATCTGGACATATCGTGTAATTTACAAATCATAATAACGGTTTTCCATATTGTATCTGAACGGACTGTGAAAATTGTATATCACTTGCGCGGTCATAACCATTTAGATTACCTATTTTTTCAGACCCGTGGAGCTGCGTCACTGCTCATGCCCGTTCCATTTACGCAGTGGATTACCCTGCCGTTCACCATGTTCATTTTAAGTTTATCCTTACTGGCGCATATTACGTAAAGATACGGGTCATCAGGTTTTTCGTCGTATGATATAAATATCAGGTCAGCTTTCTTACCTGCCTCTATTGACCCGGTCCGGTCTTCTATAAAAAGCGACCTTGCTCCCCCGAGCGTGGCCATATAGACGGTCTGAAAGGAAGCAGAGCCGCTGTTCAGGGGTCTTAGCAGCTCATAAAGCGTCCTCATCTCTTCAAAGTAATCCAGGCTGTGATTGCTGGAGAGTCCGTCCGTTGCAAGTCCCAGTCTTTTCAGCTTCGTTAACTCAGCCAGAGGGGGAACCCCCACCTTTAAGTTTTTGTTACTTCGGGGACAGACGATAACCCCCACGTTCTTTTCTCTTAACTCCTCAACTTGCTGGCCCGACAGCTGCGTTGCATGTACTATGGTTAAACCAGTCTGCATTTTATCACTGTATTTTTTTATATAGTCCAGCGGATTTTCAGCAAAGGGACGTTTGTATCTCTCTTTATTAATTAAGGCGTAGATCCGTTCTTCGATCTTATTGGCCTCGTTTCTTACAAAAAGAGATTCCTCCTCACTTTCTGCAAGATGTATTCCAACGGGTACGCCGCTTTTGTCAGCCAGGCTGAATATTTTTTTCAGAAGCTGAGGCGAGCAGGAATAAGGCGCGTGAGGAAATGGCCTGGTTTCAACTAAACCCCCCGCTTCGTATTTTCTGTTACTTACGACGTTAACGTGCCTGTCTAAAAGCTCCTCAAAAATAACGGCCCTGATGCCTGAACTGCGTATTATATCCTTATCCAGCCCACTATAGGATGATATTTCGCCAACGGTGGAGACGCCCGTGCCGATCAGGGTCAAAAGACCCTCTTTGACCGACTGTTTTATTAATTCATCCGTTACCTTGTTATCCGCCTTTAAGTTAATTATCAAAGCCAGCCACTGCGTAAAATCCTCAAATTCTCCAATTCTGCCCTGCATCCACCCAAGTTCAAGGTGAACGTGCCCATTGATAAAACCCGGAAGCAGGACGCCTTTGCCAAGCTGCAGTTCAGTAAAGTCTTTGTATTTCCGCCTGATAACATCCTTACTTCCCAGATCTATGACTTCATCGCCTGAGATCGCCACGGAACCGTCGTACAGGGGAACAGAATCTATTGGTAGTATGGTTTCTGCTGACAGTATTTTATTACACATTAGTGGTCTGGAAGTCCTGCTTGCCGCCGTGAGATTGATTCCGCACTACAGGGCGGCGATTTGACTGACCCTGAAGCAGAATATATCAAGGAGATATGGCATTAAGAGCATATAAGGTTTATGACAAGGCGGATTTAATCCAGTCTGAAAATGCAGCGGTACTCAGTACCTTGACATCTTCGGGTCCAGCTTTTCCGCCCACTCGTCAATACCGCCCTTTAGATTAATAACGTTCGTAAAACCTTTTTCCTTCAGCATCTTGGCCGCTTTCATGCTTCTTCCGCCGTGGTGACAGTGAACCACTATTTCCGCGTCAGGGTCCAGTTCACTGGTTCTGTCCTTTATTTCTCCAAGCGGAATAAGCTGTGAACCATCTATTTTACAGATCTCGTATTCATGAGGTTCTCTGACGTCAATCAACTGGACCTTACCGTCTTTGACCTTCCTTTTTTCGTAAAAATCTTCCACGGATATTTCTTTTACGTCCGCGGGTTCTTTGTTCGTTTCTTCTTGGCCAAGTTCACCTCTGCCGATACCACAGAACTCCTCATAATCGATCAGTTCCTTTATAGTGGGATTATCTCCGCAGATCGGGCAATCCGGGTTTTTCCTCAGCTTCAGGATACGAGGCTCCATCGTCAGAACGTCCATAAAGAGCAGCCTTCCTATAAGAGGTTCACCCTGCTCTATTATCAATTTTACAACTTCCGAAGCCTGCAGAGTCCCCACCACCCCGGGAAGTATTCCAAGAACTCCTCCCTCAGCGCAGCTCGGCACAAGTCCGGGAGGCGGAGGCTCGGGGTAAAGACATCTGTAGCATGGACCTCTTTCAGCGTCAAAAACGCTCACCTGCCCTTCGAACCTGAATATGCTTCCATACACGTTGGGTTTTCCCAGAATCACGCAGGCGTCGTTCGTCAGGTACCTGGTTGCGAAATTATCGGTCCCGTCAACAACCACGTCATAGTTTTTGATTATATCAAGAGAGTTGTCCGACGTTAGTCTTTCATTATAAGTCTGGATCTCTATGTGGGAGTTCAGATCAAGAAGTCTGTTCTTTGCTGATTCAACTTTCGGCTCGCCTACGGTTTTTTCACTATGAATGACCTGTCTTTGTAAATTGCTGAAGTCCACAACATCAAAATCAAGTATTCCGAGTTTTCCTACTCCCGCGGCGCTTAAATACAAAGACAGAGGAGAGCCCAGCCCTCCCGCGCCAATACAAAGAACTTTGGCGTTCTTGAGTTTTTTCTGTCCTTCAAGACCAACCTCAGGCATAATCAAGTGCCTGCTGTATCTGCGTATTTCTTGATTAGTTAAGTCCATCTTGCCAACCTCACGAACATAAATAGAATAAGCCTATAGATTAATCATTAATCTCTGCTTTTTCAAGTAGGTTCATTTAAAGACGCTGGACTTAAGATACAGAACGCCCGTCACCAACAATAAAAACTGCATTGGTCTGGGAACGGAAAGTGAGCAAAAACTAAGTCGTAACTAAGTGAATTAAACTTTTACTACTTTAGTTGCTGAAGGTCCCTTGGGGCCCGCGGTGGACTCAAACTGAACGACGTCACCTTCGTTCAGGCTTTTATACCCTTCACCTTCAATCGTGCTGTAATGAACAAAAACCTCTTCCCCGTCTTCGTCCGAAACTATAAAACCATAGCCTTTCGTGCTATTAAACCACTTTACAGTACCTTGTTTCAATAATACTTACCTCCAATAAACTTGCTACATTGTTTCACGATAAAAAATTTTGTCAATAAATTTTTTTCTAACTGTATTTAAACATTATCCTGAATTAAAAAATAAATATCAAATATTCTGTTGTCCCTTAAAAGAGCGGCCCTATATCAGCGGGATTTGATCTTTATGTCCTTCTTATTTCTATATGTTCAGACGTTAGCCGACCGTGTATCTGATTGCTTTCAGCGCAAGGCGCCGTATAGCGTTAACTTTGGCATCAGCACCAGCAACCCCTGCGCTGTCTCCCCTGTGACTTTGTCGTCAGAGCGTGCAGAATACCGTCGCTTCACCACAAATTGTGGGTTCAGGACTGGCAGCAGGGACCCCTCTTATATTCAGGAACATGAGATTTGAAAGTTCATCAAACAAACCTGCGGGAAAGGTCGCTATCATATTTCTACTCAGATCCAGTGTATTGAGACTGGTGAGCTCGTCAAATACATCTGCAGGTAGGGACGTCAGGGCGTTATTTGACAGATTCAGCCTTGTGAGACTTGTGAGCTCTTCAAACAGATTTTCGTGTATGGTCGCTATCATATTGACGCTCAGAGCCAGATCCGAGAGACTTGTGAGCCCGTCAAATACATTTTCAGGTAGGGACGTCAGGCGGTTCCTAGACAGATCCAGTGTATTGAGACTTGTGAGCCCGTCAAACACCTCTTCATGTAAGGCCGTCAGTTGATTGCCCTGTAATCCCAGATCATCAAGATTTGAAAGGCCGCTAAACACATCTTCAGGTAAGGTCGTTAGACCAGCGTCATTCAGATCCAGCGTTGTGAGACTTGTGAGCCCGTCAAACACATCTTCAGGTAGGGTCGTCAGGGGATTCTGAGTCAGATCCAAGGTCGTGAGACCTGAAAGTCCATCAAAGTCATCAGCCTGCAGAGAGTTAATGCCTCCACGGCGCAGGTCAATTGTTCCAGTAATGCCCGCAAGATGCTGCGGGGTAACGTTCTGGCAGTTGTTTATACCTCTTATCGCATCAACAATGGCGTCTCTCACCCGCTGCGTGCGGTCGCAGATTCCCATTCCCGCTACTCTGGCACCGACTCTTATGGTGAACGTGAGCGTGTCTTCATCTGCCGCCCTTGTATCATCATCTCCATCCGCAACTTTATACGTTATCGTCTCCATTCCTGTAGATGTAGGTGTACCGCTTAATCTTCGGTTAGCTGGATTAAACCTTAATCCAAAAGGCATCGCAGGGTCTATACTGTAAGTTAAATCTCCATCCCCGCCAGTTGCCTGTGGTAAGGTCAGTGGCGTTATTACTACTCCATCTATGTAATTATGAGGTCTTACAGTCCCTGAACCAAAGTTAGGTGCAGTATTCGCAGCTACCGTTATCGTGAACATGAGAGTGTCTTCATCCGTTTCTGTCATGTCTCCATCTGCATCCACTACCTTATACGTTATTGTCTCCATTCCTGCAGATGTAGGTGTACCGCTGAGCATTCGCGTTTCTGGATCAAACGTTAATCCAAAAGGCGTCGGGGGGTCTATGCTGTAT
>CAZUNK010000052.1:0-8004 GCA_964622285.1 uncultured Spirochaetia bacterium | reverse complement strand
CCATCATATATTCAATTCTTTGAGTATTTATCTTTATATATTCAGTCATTGTCCCTCCCCCATATTTTTGTTTGCTGTTGATTTTATGGAAAGAGTTTATGTGTTAATGTTAACACATTCCTTCAAAAAACTCTCAAATATCCGTTTTGACTGCCTGGTTTCTTCCAGTTCCGGATGCCACTGTACACCTATGACAAATAAGTTTTTGTGTTCTATGCCTTCTATGATCCCATCAGGAGAAGTAGCGCTGATCACAAGGTCATCTCCCACCTTGTCCACTGCCTGATGGTGGTAGCTTTTAACTGTGAACTCTTTTTCCTTCAGGACGCCGTGAAGTTTTGAGCTGTCTTTTACTTTGACTAGGTGCTCTGCACCTTTTTCGTGTGCAAGGGGATTTTCAATGAGTGACTTTATGTCCTGGTACAGAGAACCTGCAAAAAAAGCGTTTATAAGCTGCATACCACCACATATGCCAAGAACGGGCTTTTTGGTTTCCGTGGCGGTTTTCAGTGCGGCAAATTCAGATTCGGTTCTTTCTTCGCTCATAGGATTTAACTTTGGATGGGGCTGCTGATGGTAGTACTTGGAGTCCATATCCCTTGATCCCGGCAGTAAGAGACCATCGATCCTCTGAACTATATCTGTAAGGTAGGAGCGTTGCCGTTCAACTGTGGGCAAAAGAACAGGCAGTCCTCCGTGTTTAACTATGGCTTTGGAATAGTATTCCTCAATGGAATTGTGGTTGTCCTTAAAGTCGGTTGTAATTCCGATAAGGGGCTTTGCCTTTTTCATCAGATGAGGGAGTTATTGGAGCTCAGGAGGCTTTTCCCATAGCCAGGTCTTCCAGCTTGCGGACCCTTTCTTCCGTTGGTGGGTGGGTACTGAACAACTTGGCAACTCCGCCGCCGAATAATGGACTTACGATCATCATGTGCGCGGTGCTGTCAACTGTCTGCTCACTTGCATTGATGGGAAATTTCCCTGAAGCCTGCTCCAGTTTTCTCAGTGCTTCAGCAAGATAAATTGGGTTACCACAGATCTCCGCGCCAGTTCTGTCCGCTATAAACTCCCTTGTTCTTGATATAGCCATTCTTATGAGGGTTGCGGCCAGTGGGGCAAGTATCATCATTGCAATAAGTGCAAGTGGATTACCTCGTCCTCTGTCGCTTCCGCCTCCAAAGAACATTGCAAAATATGAAAGGTAAGTAATTGCAGTGGAAATCGTAGCGGCAATGGAACCAATAAGTATGTCCCTGTTCTTAATATGCGCTAACTCGTGAGCGATCACTCCCTTCAGTTCGTATCTGTTCAGCAGATTCATTATTCCCTGAGAGAACGCAACGGCAGAATGGTCTGGATCTCTACCGGTTGCAAAGGCGTTGGGCATCTGCTCTGGTATTATGTAAACTTTCGGCATTGGAAGTCCCGCGATTTGAGCAAGTTCCTGAACGTCTCCATAAAGTTCAGGCTGGTCTTTATAGGTGACCTCTTTTGCACGGTACATTGACAAGACGATCCTGTCGCTCCACCAGTAGCTTGAAAAGTTCATTATCAAGGCAAATACCAAAGCAATGAAGGCTCCGTTCTGCCCGCCGAAATATCCTCCCATTCCTATAAGGAGAGCTGACAGGGAGGTGAGAAGTACTATGCTTTTTAATGTGTTCATTGGTTATCCTTTAGGTAACATCAAACTAATAAACTCTCTTATTTCAATAATAACAACTATTTCCCTGACTTCAATACAAATTTAGTGGTATATTCATTGTTTTACAAACAGCTTATTGGTCTGGGTTAGGTTGTTTATTGGTGTGATAAACAGTAAAATGAGAGAGAAAACAAGGGCAGTAACGACCCTTACGCAGAAAAACATCAGGTAGTGTAAAGATGGGAATATCATATAAAAAGAGCAGTCAGGTAATTGTGATCGGAGCTGGTCATGCAGGCTGCGAGGCAGCTCTGTCGGCAGCAAGGGTAGGGTGCAAAACCTTAATGCTTACCGCAAATATAGACAGCATAGGTCTAATGTCCTGTAATCCGTCCATTGGAGGCATTGGCAAGGGTCATCTGGTTAAAGAGATAGACGCTCTTGGCGGGGAGATGGGAAAAGCTGCTGATCACAGCGCCATTCAGTTCAGAAGGCTTAATACAAGAAAAGGCGCGGCCGTTCAGGCAACGCGGATACAGGCGGACAGGCAGGCTTACAGAAGCTATATGAAAAAAGCCCTTGAGCGGGAAAAAAACATTGATATCAAGCAAAGAATGGTGGATGAGTTCATTACCAAAGGAGACTGTGTGATTGGCGTGAAAACCAGTCTGGGCGAGAAGTTTTTTGCAGACGCGGTAATAGTGACCCCCGGAACATTTCCCAACGGCCTTATCCATTTTGGACCTAATCAGATATCGTCAGGAAGGGCAGGGGAAGCAGCCGCCAAAAAGATCTCAGGTTCATTTATAAAACTTGGTTTTAAAGTCGGACGTTTGAAAACCGGCACGCCGCCGAGATTTGACGGCAGAACCATCAGGTGGGAAGCTACTGAGGTTCAAAAAGGTGATGAACTCCCAGTTCCATTTTCTTTTTCAAACGACAAAATTAACAGGGAGCAGCATTGCTGCTATATAACGTACACAAACGAAAGTACGCATGAGGTAATAAGAAATAACCTGGATAAATCCCCTCTGTTCTCAGGGCAGATAAAGGGAGTCGGACCAAGGTACTGTCCATCAATTGAAGACAAGGTAGTAAAGTTTCCTGACAAGGACCGGCATCAGATATTTCTTGAGCCCGATGGGGCGGATACTTACGAGGTGTATCCAAACGGAATATCCACCAGTTTGCCTCTGGAAGTCCAGTACAAGTTTGCAAGGACCGTGGAGGGACTGGAGAAAGTGGAGATCATGAGGCCCGGATACGCGGTTGAGTATGATTATATAGAGCCCACGCAGCTAAAGCCCACCCTTGAGTCAAAGTTTCTCGGCAATCTTTATTTTGCAGGACAGGTTAACGGAACCACGGGCTATGAAGAGGCTGCAAGCCAGGGACTTGTTGCGGGTGTGAACGCTGCGCTGAAGATCAAAGGCGAGGATCCGTTTATACTGACCCGCTCTCAGGCCTACATCGGGATTTTAATTGATGACCTGATTACAAAAGGCGTGGACGAGCCGTACAGGATGTTCACTTCCAGAGCAGAATACAGATTGATGCTTCGCGAGGATAACGCGGACCTTAGGCTGCGGAAGGTTGGCTACGATATAGGGCTTGTATCTCATGAAGATTATGAAAAATGCGAAATAAGAAAAAAGAGCATTAAAGAGGAAATTGACAGGCTTGACCGTACGAAGGTCAGACCTTCCAGGGAGGTTAATGATATCCTGGCCAGTTTATCCAGCGCGCCTATTAAAAAACCTCAGACCCTCAAGGAGCTGCTGAGACGACCTGACCTTTCGTATGAAAAACTGATCTTACTTGATCCGGGTTCGCCGCAGGTTACGGACATGTCCGTTGGTTTTCAGGTTGAGCTTGAAGTGAAGTACGAGGGATATATCCAGAGAGAGATTGATAACATTGAGAAATTTAAAAAACTTGAGAACATAAAGATCGCCGAAGGTTTTGACTACAACAGCGTTCCGGGGCTGTCAAAAGAGATCGTGCAGAAGTTAAGCGCACTTAACCCAAGCTCTCTTGGACAGGCAACCAGGGTGTCAGGTATGACGCCTGCTGCAATATCTGTTCTGATGGTCTATTTAAAAAAGGATGAGAAGGCTGTGAGTTCGGTTTACTCAGGGTCTTCTATTATGTAAGACCCTTCGTAATCAGTTTCAGCCTCTTCCAGTTCTTTGTCGTAAAGATCCATTTCATCCATCTCCTCCCCCACGTAACTGGTATCATCCGGATCTTCCAACATCTCGAACAGGTCTCTGACCTTATTGTTCCTTTTGTCTTGCATAAAATGTCTCCGCTGTTTTAAACATTTCTGCCTGATTTTTCACTTACTTTATAGGTAAAAAATTTTTTGGCAATACTGAAAAAAATATTATTAAATATGCAACTTGAGCCTAAATTAATCAAGGTTTAGCAATACGTATGACCTGCTGCCGGTATTAGTTTGTTTTCAGTTCCTCTATGTGGAATCCTCTCTGATCTTAATGCTATCACCTTACTTTATTGTTTGATCAATTCAAGCATGACCTTCGGGTCATTAGTGGGTGCGTTACACGAAAAATCTTTACAGACGTAAGCGGTGGCTTTATCGTTGATCGGAGTCTGCAGTTTGGTGAACGGTGCGACTTTGTCCATATCGGCGCAGCCCTGCTCCCGGAAAAGCACCACCTTGTTTGGAATATAACCCTCACGGAGCTTTTTGATCATGGCTTTAGTGTCCTTTGCATCTCTTCTGCCTGAAATTACAATTTCATAAGACGTTCCTAATGCAAATTCCAGTGCCGCCATGAACATAGTATGGGACATGGGCAGGTTGTTCAAAGTGGAGGAAAAAGCTGAAGAAAGCTGTCCTGAGAGTTTTTCATAATCAGGGTTGGATGTCATTCTTGATAGTTTAAGAAGATTGTACATTGCCACGGAGTTGCCGGAAGGAACAGCGCCGTCATATATCTGTTTCTGGCGCACCAGCAGCTCTTCACCATCGGCGGGGGCGAAATAAAAACCTGAATTGTCTTTATCCCAGAAAAGGTCTATCATCTGATCCGTAAGCTCGGTGGCCTGGCTCAGGTGCCTCAGATCAAAAGTGGTTTCATACAGTTCAATCAATCCCCAGGTCAGAAAGGCGTAGTCGTCAATATTTGCCAGAATGCCTGATTCTCCGTCTCTGTATCTGTGCAGAAGGCGGGAGCCTGTATATAAGTTCTTATTGATGAAATCCAGGGAACTCTCTGCGGCTTTGGCGTATGATTCGTTCTGAAACGCTCTTGCCCCTTTTGCCAGAGCGGCGATCATAAGTCCGTTCCAGTCGGTGATTATCTTATCGTCTTTTGATGGATGGATTCGCTTTTCACGAATTTTAAACAGTTTCTTTCTAGCTTTCTCCAGTCTTTTATTAAGTTCATTTTTCTTAATGTTCAGCTGTTCTGCGAGCACATCCAGGTCTGTGCTGAGGTGAAGTATGTTCGTACCAGTTGTTTTGCCGGATACCTCGTCAGAAAAGTTTCCGCCGCTTTGTATGCTGTAAACTTTAGATACCAGTTCTCCATCGTCACTGCCGAGGGCTCTGAGTACTTCCTCCTCGGTCCATAGATAGAACTTACCTTCCACTCCTTCGCTGTCGGCGTCTTCTGCGGAATAAAATCCTCCCTCTGGAGAGGTCATACTTGTTGTCACGTAGCTGAAAATACGCTCGGCGGTCAGTTTAAAGTCCTCTCTTTTGGTCATCTGATATGCCTCGATGTAAGACGTTGCCATAAGCGCCTGATCGTAAAGCATTTTTTCAAAGTGAGGAACAAGCCATTTTGAGTCAGTTGAATATCTGTGAAATCCAAAGCCCACGTGATCAAATATTCCCCCTCGGCCCATCTGGGTCAGCGTGTTAAGTACCATGTCCGAGGCCCGGGAGTCTCCGGTCCGCTGGGCGTATCTCAGAAGGAACAGAAGATAGTGCGGAGTGGGGAACTTTGGTTGACTGCCAAATCCTCCGTGCCGGGGGTCGTATCTGTGAGTGAGCTGTTCATAGCAGCGTCCCAGGGTTGTTTCGTTAAGCTCTTCGTTTGATCGGATCTTTGAGGGGTCTACGGCAATTGCAAGCGTTTCAGTAATACTGTCTGCTGATTTCAGCAGCTTTTTCCTCTCGCTTTTCCAGAGCTCTTTAACTCGCGGGATAAGGTCCATCATGCCGATCCTCTGGTATATGCTGTTTTTGGGCAGGTAAGTGGCGGCATAAAAAGGTTTTTTATCGTGCGTCATGAGAATGTTCAGGGGCCATCCGCAGTTGCCCTGCGACAGGACCTGGCAGGCGGTCATGTAAAGATTATCAATGTCCGGCCTTTCCTCTCTGTCAACCTTGATTGAGATAAAAGCATCGTTCATCAGCTGCGCTACTTCTTTATCTTCAAAGGATTCGTGTTCCATTACGTGACACCAGTGGCACGTTGAATAGCCAATGGAGAGAAAGATCGGCTTGTCTTCCTTTTCTGCCTTGTCAAATGCCTCCTTGCTCCATGGGTACCAGTCAACGGGGTTGTTTGCGTGCTGGAGCAGGTAGGGACTTTTTTCATTTTTCAGTCTGTTCATTTTTTCGTGGTCGTCGCTGGTTAAAGTGATTTATAAAAAACGTTCGTAAACTTTACATTTTACTTTAATACAGCAATTTAAAAAGAACGGAAGCTTCAGTTTCATTGACATTAAATATATCAATGTGATAGTAATAATCATTCTACACAGTTTTTAGGTTTGTTTTAGGAGATTATGAAATGATTGTAGTAATGAAAAGCACTGCGACCAAAGAAGAGATTGATAAGGTCAAAGCAGCTATTGAGGAACTGGGTTACCACCCTCATCCAATAGAAGGGGTCTTAAGGACCGTAATAGGCGTCGTTGGTGATGATAGGGGTAAGCCACATCACGCAGAGAACTTAAAACAGTTACAAGGCGTGGAAAAGATAATTCCCGTTGTTCAGCCATATAAACTTGCGAGCAAAGAGATTGTAAATGAAACATCCAGGATCAAGATCAACGGCGTTGAGATAGGAAGTAAGAACATATCCGTTATAGCCGGACCCTGCTCAGTTGAAAGTGAAGAGCAGCTGTTAACAATTGCCCAAAGAGTTAAAGAGTCAGGGGCAACTATGCTGAGGGGTGGGGCGTTCAAGCCCAGAACCTCTCCGTATTCCTTTCAGGGGCTGGGCGAGGACGGGTTGAAGATCCTTGCAAAGGCAAGAGAGATAACCGGACTGCCGGTCGTTACGGAACTTATGGACCCAAATGATCTGGATCTGCTTGAAGACTATGCAGACGTTTTTCAGATAGGGGCTAGAAATTCTCAGAACTATTCACTGCTGAAATTAGTTGGAAGATCAAAAAAGCCCGTTCTTTTAAAAAGAGGAATGTCAACGACTATCAATGAGTTTTTAATGTGTGCTGAATACATCCTGTCCGAGGGAAACCCCAATGTAATGTTGTGTGAAAGAGGAATAAGAACTTTTGAAACTGCCACAAGAAACACTTTTGATCTCAATGCAATACCCGTGTTGAAGGAAAAAACGCACCTGCCCGTGTTTGCTGACCCAAGTCATGGAACTGGCTATTGGCAATACGTGGCTCCGGTAACCCTTGCAGCCATTGCAGCTGGTGCCGATGGGGTTGCTATTGAGGTGCATGATAATCCTGAAGTTGCGGTAAGCGACGGAGGACAGTCCTTAAAGCCTAAGAATTTTGCCGCTCTTATGAAAAGTGCCGCTTCCGTTGCAAAAGCAGTGGGAAGGGCTATATAAAGGGTTGGATCAGTGAAGAAAGAGGAAGAAAACAGTACTGCTCTTTTGTTCACTCCGTTCACGAGTTCATGAAAATCACTTGTATTTTCTAAAGTGCTTCTCTAATTCTTGAAAAGACTGAGGAGTGTTTTTATCAAAATCATCTTGCGGGACATAAACAAAATCAAATTTTGTCTTGTTCTGCAGTTTATTAAGGTCCTCACACCATTGCTTCAATCTTTGTGTTTTGAGCGGCACATCAGGATCTACCAGCCCTTTGGTTTCAACAATGAACATGCGCCCGTTATTAAGCCGAACGATAAAATCGGGGTAGTAGTTTGATATTGCGCCGTCTGCGTTTATATAATCCAATTTGAAGTTAATGGCAAAATTGTTTTTTGCATAGGCTGCCACATCAGCACAGCTTTCAAGAAAGTTGCAGAATCTCAGTTCAAGGTGGCTGTCTCCTACGATTTGATTAAATATGCTTTTTTCCGGCTTCAGGGATTCCTGCTGTTTAGCGACAAATGGTCTTACCTTGCGAAGTTTAATATGATTTACTATCTCGGCACTTCCCCGGTCATGCAC
>CAZUNK010000051.1:0-10963 GCA_964622285.1 uncultured Spirochaetia bacterium | reverse complement strand
GTGTGACACCTTTAGAGCGGCAGCCACAGAGCAGCTGCAGGTCTGGTCAGAAAGAGTGGGCAGTGAACTGGTTAAAGGCAGTCCAGGGTCCGATCCCTCAGCAGTTGCATTTGATGCCCTGAACGCTTCCAGAGCCAGGGGGATTGATGTTTTAATAATAGATACGGCTGGAAGGCTTCATACCAAGTCAAACCTAATGGAAGAGCTGAAGAAAATAAAGCGGGTGGCGGGAAGAGAGATGCAGGGAGCCCCTCATGAAGTACTTATGGTCCTTGATGCCACAACCGGTCAGAACGCCTTACAGCAGGCAAAAATGTTTAATGAAGCAATTGGGGTTACCGGAATAGTGCTTACAAAGCTTGATGGTACAGCTAAAGGTGGGGTGATAATTGCTATTGCGGACGAACTGAAAATACCCGTTAAATATATAGGGGTCGGCGAGAGCCTTGACGATCTCAGAGAGTTCAGCGCGCAGGAGTTCACAGAAGCGCTGTTCTTCAGTAGTGATGAAACGGTACATTGAAAAACATCTCGGCTCTTTACTTCAGAAAATCTCTCTTTGCAGCTTTTGTAAATGCTGTAATTACGGAGTTTTATGAGAACAAAAAAGGATGACAACGCCAGGTTCATGAAGCTTGCCCTGAGGCTTGCAGAAAGAGCGAAAGGTATGACAAGTCCCAATCCGCTAGTGGGAGCCGTACTTGTTAAAAAAGGTCAGATAATAGGGCAGGGCTATCATAAAAGGGCAGGGTCTGCGCACGCCGAAATAGAAGCTATTAACCACGCAAGGAAAAAAGGGAAGGTGGTTAAAGGTGCCACCCTTTATGTGAACCTGGAACCCTGCTGTCATGATAATAAAAGAACTCCGCCGTGTACGAGCGCAGTAATTAAAAGCGGCATATCCAGGGTGCTTGTTGGTACTTATGATCAGAATCCAAAAGTGTCTGGAAACGGCGTCTCTATGCTGCGTAAGGCGGGAATTGACGTTGAGGTTGGACTGCTTGAGCAGGAGGCAAAAGAGGTCAACAAAATGTTCTTTAAATACATCAGGGAAAATATGCCTTACGTTGTGTTGAAACTTGCGGCAACTCTTGATGGCAAAATAGCCACTAACAGGGGCGACTCAAAATGGATCGGCAGCACAAAGCAGAGGGAGAAGGCACATCAGCTGAGAAATAAAATGGACTGCGTTCTGGTAGGAATAAATACGGTAATAAAGGACAACCCAAGCCTGAACGTCAGGACGAGAAAAAAAAACGTGTCACATCCTGTTCCGGTGGTTCTTGACAGCCGTCTTAGAATTCCGCTGGATTCAAATATATTTAAAGTTCATAAAAGCTGCATAGTTGTTACTTCCCGGGGATCAAGTGAAAAGAAAAAAAAGTTACTTGAACGAAGAGGGGTAAAAGTTCTATATTCTAGAGTGAGCAGGTCTGGAAAGTTAAATCTTAAAAGCACCTTGAAACAGCTGGCGGACATGGAGTATACAAGCGTGTTGATAGAAGGAGGAGGCACAGTTGCCTCATCTGCGATAAATGAAGGTGTGGTGGATGAAGCTGTTCTGTTTTACTCGCCAATTATTCTTGGCGGTGACGGGATCAGTATGATATCAGATCTTGCAATAAATCAGGTGCGTAAAGCTGTCAGATTAAAGGACGTAAGTATAAAAAGGTACGGCAGTGAACTGATGATAAAGGGAAACTTATAGGTTGCTATGAAGAGGATCGGCTTGTTTGGTGGTGGTTTTGACCCGGTTCATATAGGGCATCTTAGAGCCGGGCAGGAGATCAAGGAGAGGCTTTTGCTTGATAAGGTCGTCTTTGTTCCCGTTTCGGTCCATCCGTTCAAAAAAAAGGGGGATCTTCCCAACAAGAAAGAACGCTTTAATATGCTAAAACTTGCTACAGAAAACAATCCGGACCTGGAAGTTTCAGAGGTTGAACTGAAAAGGGAAGGGGTTTCATACACGATAGATACCCTAAGGCACTTTGCAGACAGCGACCCGGATGCCCGGTTTTATTTTATTTTAGGAAATGAAAATTTCGCTCACATTGAAAAGTGGAATCAGTATCAGGACCTTTTCTCTTACTCAAACTTTGCCGTTATAGAAAGGCCAAGTGCCGATGCTTTTAAGGAAGATCAGCTGATTCCGCCGGGTTTAAAACAGGCTTTTAAGCTGAAGCGGACCACGGATGACGCGGTTATATATGAGCATAAGAGCCTGAATGAACTGGTTTTTTTAAAGATCTCCGGTATAAACATATCTTCGTCCAGGGTGAGAAATTTAATAAAAGAAAAAAAATCCGCCAGATACTTCATACCGGATAGCGTTAATTCCTATATATTGAAAAACAAATTATACTCCGGAGAGTGAAATAAAAGCATTAGATAAGGCAATTCTTATAGCAGGTTCGGCTTTGGATAAAAAAGCAGAGGACACTGTAGTTCTTCATGTGACGGAGCAAAGCGACTTTGCAGATTACTTTGTAATTTGCAGTGCCAGTTCAGAAAGGGGCGTGGAAGCCATTGCTGATAACGTTGAAAGAACGCTCAAGAAGAACAACGTAGGTATTATAAGCGTGGAAGGCAGAATTAAGAACAACTGGGTGCTGATAGATGCTTCAGACGTGATAGTACATATTTTTTATCTTCCTCTAAGAGAGTTTTACGACATTGAAGGACTTTACATTGACTCTCCCAGAATAGATATAGATCAAAGTAGCAGCGGGGTAGTTAACAGTTAAACTATCCCTCTTCTCCAGCCTCTTTTTTTCTTATAAATGCAGGAATGTCATATTCATCTTCCTCCTCAGAAATACTGGAAGGAAGGTCCGTGACTATATTTATGTTCCTTTCTTCAGGTTTGCCTTTAATTCCGGTAGCTATTACGGTGATCTTTACTGAGTCTTCCACCTCTTCATCAAATATAAGTCCGAAGATAAGGTTCACGTCGTTATGAGCTTTCTGCCTTACGTATTCACAGGCCTGGTTGAGTTCCTCTATTCCAAAGTCGGGGGAGGCCGTTACATTGAGAAGAATTCCCCTTGCGCCGTCAATTGACAGATCTTCAAGAAGCGGACTTGTAATTGCCGTCTCGGCGGCATCCACTCCCCTGTTTGCACCATGACCGTACCCTGTTCCCATAAGCGCCTTTCCGCCGTTTTCGCTCATTATGCTCTTAACGTCCGCAAAATCAACGTTAATAAAACCCGTGCCGATGATAATGTCCGATATGCCCCTTACCGCCTGATAAAGAACTTCGTCAGCTTTATTAAAAGCCTCCATAATGGGAGTTTTATCCGTGGAGAGCCGGTCATTTGGAATGATAATTAACGTGTCAACCTCTTTTTCAAGGTGTTTTATTCCATCCAGAGCCTGATTGTTACGTCTGGGACCTTCAAAATTAAAGGGTTTTGTTACAACGCCCACCGTTAATGCCCCAAGCTCTTTAGATGCCCTTGCAATTATGGGAGAAGAGCCTGTTCCTGTACCTCCGCCCATACCAGCTGTTATAAACACCATATCTGCACCGTCTAAGGATTCAGCTATTTTTTCGACATCTTCCTCCGCGGCTGCAGCACCTATTGAAGGATCACTTCCCGAACCCAGGCCTTTTGTTGTTTTCTTGCCTATCTGGATCTTGTTTGGAGCTTTGGATTTTCCAAGGTCCTGAACGTCTGTATTTACAGTTATGAACTCAACACCATTAAGATCTTTATCGATCATGGTGTTTACCGCATTACCTCCGGCACCCCCGGTACCGATCACCTTTATCTTTGCTCTCTTGTCTTTGTCCGATGCAGGAAAGTCAATCTCAAAATTTGCCATTGTTATTCCTCCTATAAGTTTACATTACAAGAACTCTTTAAACCAGTTTTTCATTGTTTCAAATACCTGTTTAAATGTGTTGTCGTCCCTGATCCTGATTTTTTTGTTTTCAGGATTATCTGCACTGTACTGGACCAGACCTACTCCAGTAGAGTATACAGGACTACTGATGATATCCTTTAAACCTCCTATATTCATTGGAATACCCAGCCTTACCGGCATCTCAAGTATTTTTTCTGCAAGTTCCACAGTGCCTTTCATACTTACCGAACCTCCGGTTATAACTGCCCCCGCTGCCATGAAATTCGTATTGCTGTTCTCCACTATATCTCTTTTGGCAAGGTGAAATATCTCCTCCATTCTTGGCTCTATGATCATTGCCAGGTCGCTTGCTGAAATGTAACGCTCTCTTTCTCCAACTCCGGTTATTTTTATCTGTTCATCGTCGTCATCAACCAGTTCCTGCATGGCGACCCCGTGTTTTTCCTTTAACTTTCTTGCTTCCGGCAATGATACGGAAAGCCCCAGTGCTATGTCCTTGTCCAGGTGGTCTCCGCCCAGGGTCAGGTTTTCTGTGTATTTTATGCTTCCTCCTGAAAAAACGCCAAGGTCCGTTGTTCCTCCACCGCAGTCCAGAATAATAACGCCTATTTCTTTTTCGTCCTCCGTCAGTACGGCCTCGCTTGATGCGATCTGTTCCAGTATAACATCAGATACGTCCATGCCGGCCAGATGTACGCATTTTATGAGGTTCTGAGCTGCGGTCACCTGTCCTGTAACTATGTGAACGACCGTTTCAAGCTTGATACCGCACATACCTATTGGTTCTTTTATTTTTGGTTCGCCGTCCACGATATATTCCCTGGGTATTACGTGAATGATCTCCCGGTCAGCTGGTATCATAAGAGCGTTGGCGGATTCTATCACCCTTTCCACGTCCCGTTCGGTAACCTCTCTGTCCCGAAGCGTTATCATTCCGTGTCCTGTAATTCCTTTGATGTGGCCACCTGCAATGCCAACGTTAACGCTCTGAATTTCACAGCCGGACATTCTCTCCGCCTTCTCAACGGCGATCTTTATTGACTCCACCGTTTTGTCAATATTTACCACAACCCCTCTTTTTAATCCATGAGAAGGGTGAGAGCCCAGTCCAATTATGTCCAGTTTGCCGTTGACTATTTCCCCGACAATGGCACATATCTTGGTTGTGCCAAGATCAAGGCCCACGATAACGTCTTTTTTCTTTTTTGTCGTCATGATCTAAGCGTTGAAATCAATAATTCCCAGTTTCTCCGAAGTTACGTTTATATATTTCTCTATAAGGTTCTTGCTTCTTGCCCTGCTTATCATTTTTTCCACTCTGTGCCATTTGATCGTAAGATTATCACTTCCAAAGTCTATATATCTTCTGTCATTTGTGATCATTCTGATGCCCAGATTATTTGAAATCCTTATCTCCGATATCTCCTTCCAGTTCAGTACGTTACTGTGCTTGGACAGTTTTAAAAGCGCTATGGCGTCAAGCAAAAGCTCCTCGTTGTGTTTTCCTTCCATACTGATGACGGGAAGGTCCATATTCTCCATGTTACGGGTCTTTTCCAGTATCATGCCATCATCACTTATGTAAGAGTACTGCATCTGTCCTTTTGCAAAGATGCAGAACGGCTCGCGTTCCTGTATTTCAATTACAACTTTTTTGGGGTATTTCTTGTAAATTAACGCGTCTTTTATCCACGGGTTTTTCAGTATTTCATTTTCAGCACTTTCGCCGTGGAAAAACATTGTGCTGATTCCTTCAATAATACCCGATCTTTTAATTATTTCATTATTTGACACCCGGAGGTTTCCGTTTACAGATACTTTTTCAACCGTAAAATATTCGTATCTGAATACCAGTATATAAAGGAAAACTGATACCAGTACCACGCTGGTGAGAATGAAAGTTCTTGCGCCCAGTATGTTCATTCTTACGGGTCTCCTAAAATTTTCACTTCAGTCTCCAGATCAATGCCTTCTTCATCACTGGCTTTTTTCTTTGCAAGTTGGATCAGACTTATTACGTCGTCTGCGCTTGCCCTGTCGTGATTAACGATAAAATTTGCATGAAGTTCTGAGAATTTCGCTCCTCCGACCCGGTAGCCTTTAAGCCCAAGATTTTCCAGAAGCTTTCCAGCGGCAATTATCTCCGGGTTTTTGAATATTGAACCGGTGTTTGGAAATTTCACCGGCTGCGTCTGATTTCTGTAGGTGAGGTACTCTTTAACGTTCTGCACGCTTTTCTGTCTGCTCCCCTTTGTTAGTTTGAACAGCGCTTTTGTAATTACGCATCCTGGCGGGAGGTCCGTCTTTCTGTATTCAAAGTTTATTTCACTTCGTCTCAGCTGGGTCTCTTTTCCTTTGTTCCATATCCATACCGTGTCAACAATGTCCTTGATCTCTCTGCCGTTCGCCCCGGCGTTCATATATACGCCGCCCCCAACTGTGCCCGGGATGCCGGCTGCGAACTCAAAGCCGCCAAGCCCGCTGTTAAATGTCTTGTTCATAATGGCGGACAGCATTGCCCCGCATTCAGCCAGAACGCAGCCGTCTCTGGTAATGCTGAAGTTTTTTAATTTTTTAGTGCTTATTACCAGACCTCTGATGCCGCTGTCTTTCACGATGGTGTTTGAACCTGCACCGAGAACTGTGGTTTTAACAGATGATCTGTAAGCCGCGTTGAGCATTTCGACGAGCTTTTCCACGCTGTCAGGATAAGTTATCAGTTCAGCGTTACCTCCGACTTTCAAGGTTACGTATCTGCTCATTGGAAATTCCAGATGAGCTTCGGAACCGTGTTCCTGTATCTGATTTAGCAGTTCACTCATTGAAGCGTTTTTAATAGCTGTTCTCCGTACATCCAGACATTTCCCGCTCCGGACGTTAGAATTATATCTCCAGGACCTACGCTGTTTTTTATTTTTTCAAACAGCTGTTCCTTGTTTTTTACATAGCAGGCATTACTGTTGCCCGCTTTTACTATTTCATCCACTAACTTCTGTGAGGTAACGCCGTTCATAGGACTTTCTCCCGCTGGATATATGTCAAGCACGTAAAGGTTCTCAACGTTTGACAGAACCTGAACAAATTCTTTAAAGAGCATATGTGTCCGCGTGAAACGGTGAGGCTGAAATATCAGCACTGGTTTTTTTGAGAAGGAATCTTCAATTGATTCAAGAGTGGCTTTGATCTCGGTGGGGTGATGCCCGTAGTCGTCAATGACCAGCACGTCCTTTGCCTTTCCCTTAAACTGCAGCCTTCTCTCTATTCCCGTGAAGCTGCTCAGTCCTTCTGCGATATCGCTGAAGTCCATTTCAAACTCAAGGCCGATGGCAATTGCGCTCAGTGAGTTCAGTGCATTGTGCCTGCCTGGTATCGCAAGTTCTATTTTTCCAAGTTTATCACCTTTGTAGAAAACATTGAACCTGGTATGAAAACCCTGGGTCTGTACGTTGTCCGGGTAGATGTCCGCACTTTTATCAAATCCGTAGGTAATGAAATTTTTATTGCATTTTGAGGCGATATGCCTGACCCTGGGGCAGTCTGCACAGAGTACCGCCAGTCCATAAAAAGGTATCTTGTCTATGAAGTCTGAGAACGAGGCGGTCAGAGCGTTTATATCACCGTAGTGATCAAGATGCTCATCGTCAATGTTGGTAAGGACCGTAATAATAGGTGACAGCATCTGGAACGATCCATCGCTTTCGTCGGCTTCAACCACCATAAAGTCGTTTTTTCCCAGATAAGCATTTGATCCAAGGGCTTTTATTTTTCCGCCAACGACGATGGTTGGATCAAAATTTCCGTGTCTTAAAACCGTTGATACAAGAGAAGTAGTGGTAGTTTTTCCGTGGCTGCCTATTATGGCTATGCCGTATTTCAGTCTCATGATCTCAGCAAGCATCTCAGCCCTCTGTATAACGGGGATGTTATTGTCTTTTGCCGCTGTGATTTCCGGATTGTCCCTTCCTACCGCGGACGACATTACCACAACGTCGCTTCCCAGAACGTTATCAGAGCAGTGACCTATGCTTACTTTTACTCCCAGGTCCTTAAGTCTCTGCGTGGTGCCTGAATCCTTTATATCTGATCCGGAGATCTGATAGCCCATGTTGTTCAGTACTTCAGCTATACCGCTCATTCCAATTCCCCCGATCCCAACAAAATGTAATTTTTTGATCTTTCCATACATTATTGCTTGCTCGTTAGAGAATACAGCTGTTCAACTATCAGCCTTGCCGCGTCGGGTTTTGCAAGTTTTGAGGACATTTCTGACATTTGATAAAGCCTCTGGCTGTTTAGAATACAGTTTATCTTATTTGACAGACTTTTTTCATCAAGAGAACCTTCTTCAATAACGGCGGAAGCTCCCGCCTTTTCCATGAATCTGGCGTTAAGCAGTTGGTGGTTGTGTGCGGCATGAGGCAGGGGAACGAGAATGGAGGCCTTGCCCGTTGCGGTAATCTCCGATATGGTGCCCGCACCGGCCCTTGATATTATCAGGTCGCTTTTTCTGTAAATTTCTGCAATGTCGTTTTTGAAACTGAACACGTTTGCACTTAAATGGAGTTCACTGTAGATGTTTTTGACCATCTCTTCGTTCTTTTCTCCCGTTTGATGAAATATTTCCAGCGTGCCGGCGGTCACCTTTGATAAAGCTTTCGGAACGATTTTATTGAGCGCTGCGGCGCCCTGACTGCCCCCTATGACAAGTATGGTCCTTTGTCCGTCTGTTTCGTCAGTTTTATGGCCGTTGTTTTTTTGTCCGAACTCAGGCCTTAGAGGGTTTCCGGTAAGAACGGTTTTTTTCTTGGAGAAGTACTCTGCGCTATCGGCAAAAGTTACAAATATTCTGTTTGAAAATTTGGACAGGATGCGGTTTGTCAGTCCGGGTACTATGTTCTGCTCACAGATAGCCGTTGGAATGGACTTTAAACGAGCACAAAGCACCGTGGGTCCTGATGCGTATCCTCCAACTCCAAGAACGACTTCCGGGTTAAAGGATTTTATAATTCTAGATGCTATGGCAACGCCGTTCAGGGCTGATATAACGGTTCTGATCTTTGTGACCGTTCCTTTACCAACGAACCCTGCGGAGTTGATGAACTTAATGTCAAATCCCATTTTTGGTATTATTTCCTTTTCCAGTCCGTTCTGTGTTCCCACGAAAAGTACTTCGTTTTCCACCGACCGGTTTTTAATTTCTTCGGCTATGGACAGAGCCGGAAATATATGTCCGCCTGTTCCCCCGCCGGCAATTATTATTCTCATCTTGTCCTTGACCTTGATACGCTGAGTATTATTCCCATCGCCGTTAAGGTGCATACCAGCGAGCTTCCGCCATAGCTTATAAATGGTAAGGTAGTGCCCTTTGTGGGGATCAGTC
Organism: uncultured Spirochaetia bacterium; assembly: GCA_964622285.1. Taxonomy (GTDB): domain Bacteria; phylum Desulfobacterota_D; class UBA1144; order Nemesobacterales; family JAJCZQ01; genus CAZUNK01. The sequence continues at coordinate 1,713 of CAZUNK010000051.1, read as the reverse complement.
CGACTGCTACCGCCATGTTCGTTGCAGCCTGGATCGCAATGAGAAACGCAAAGCCGCACACAAGGTAGCAGCCAAAGGAGTCCGGAGCTTTTAAGGCAATTTTTATGCTTCTGTAAAAGATGAACAGAAAGACCAGAATTACGCAGGCCACGACTATAAAGCCCAGTTCCTCTCCTATGATTGAAAATATAAAGTCCGTGTAGGCGTGTGGCAGATAGAACAGCTTCTGAGTGCTGTTTCCCAGTCCTGTGCCGGAAATTCCTCCTACCCCGAACGCAATAAAAGACTGTACCGTCTGGTACCCGCTTCCCAGTGGGTCTTTCCAGGGATCCAGGAACGTTAGAACCCTCTCCATTCTGTAGGCCTTTGTCATTATTGCAAAGGTGGAGAAAACTGCCGCGATGATAGGCATGGTAAGAATATATTTTATTCTCACGTTGCCTATGAACATCATTATGACGCAGATCAGGAGTATAGTTGCCGAAGTGCCGAAGTCGGGCTGTACAAAGATAAGGGCAATGAATATTCCCGCCATGAAAATGTGAGAGAGAAATCCAACTGAGAAACTTTTTATTTTGTCCCTTTTTTTGTCAAGTGAGTGGGCCAGGTAGAGCAGGACGACAAATTTGGCCAGCTCGGCAGGTTGAAAGGTCAGTGGTCCCATCTCCAGCCACCTCTGAGCTCCGCCGACTTTTTTGCCCACGCCCGGAATAAGCACGCATATAAGAAGAAGTAAGCAGATCACGTAGGCGGGGTAGACGAGCTTTCTCAGATGTTTGTAGTCCAGATGCATGAAAACGACCATTGATGATAAACCCAGCAGCAGATAGACCGAATGAAGTTTGAGAAATCTTAAAGGGTCATCGTAGACTTCAAGTGCGTAGACCGAACTTGTACTGTAGACCATCAGCACGCCGAAGCATGATATGAAGACCACTGATATGAACAGAGGAAAGTCGTAGTTGTTTTTCAGGGAGTTATAAGTTCTTGACAATTTCTTTAAACGCTCCTCCTCTTTGTTCGTAAGACTCAAACATATCAAAACTTGAACACGCTGGAGAAAAAAGCAGAGTAACGTTGCTCTGTGAAGTTGAAAAAGCGGTCTTAACCGCTTCGTTCAGACTGTTTACCACCGTTGTACAGACGCAGTCTCCAACCTGCTCCTTTATTCTCGTTCTTGCTTCTCCGAAAAGTATCAGATGCTTTACCTTACTGCCCAGAGCGGACTTTAAAACTGAGTAGTCCATCTCTTTGTCCTTACCGCCGGCAAGAAGTATGATAGGTGAGGGTACGCTCTCAATGGCTTTGATCGTGGCGTCCGGGTTAGTGGATTTGGAATCGTTGTACACGTCAAAGCCCAGATGATTTCCCACGTACTCAATTCTGTGGGGAAGAGGCTTGAATCTTTTAATGGTGTCTTCAATTACTTTGTTTTTACAGCCGAGCAGCTTTGCGGCGGCTACTGCACACATTGCATTCTGCAGATTGTGCTCGCCTCTCAGGATCAAGCCGTTCAGATCAAATTCATCCTTTCTGAAGGATATGAGATTCTCTCCAGTGATCGCCAGTTCATTATCTCCGTCTTTTCCAAAAGTAACGACTCTGGACCTGATGCCTGGCAGATGGTTTTTGATCGGCGGATAGTCCGTGTTCACAATTGCCCAGTCGTCTTTGCTTTGATTTTTAAAGATGTTCATCTTTGCTCTGAAATAC
>CAZUNK010000050.1:0-7516 GCA_964622285.1 uncultured Spirochaetia bacterium | reverse complement strand
GTGTATGAAGGTTGCACAACTAGTTGCTGATAGAACTACCAAAACTACAAACAAACGAATGACTTGCGTTGAAACTGCTAAAATAGAAAATCTCATTATGACTAAACCTCCTTAATTTTTTTAGCTCCGACACTTAGGTGTCGGACCTACTTAGTCATCAAATACAGTTATTGAATAATCCGTTTATTCCCCGATAATTCGGGCACTGTGTTTGAAATTAAGCAGTTGCTAAAATACCGTAACAGATGGGGGGGGGTGTCAAGTCTGTTATTAAAATTTTAGCCAAATCAGGTTTATTATATAAAAGAGGTATTTGATAATGACATGGAGGCTAATACGTCGTTTTCCGGCTTATGATGAAGATGGCAAAGAGTATATGGTAAATGTATATGAGCAAATTATAGATGCGCCTACACTGGAAAATCCTAATCAAACAATAAAAGGCGATCTGAAAAAATTAATGACTGACGAAAGAGATTATCTTAATCTTATATCTAAAGGAGAGTATAAGATTGTTGCCTCTGGTATTACAATTACATCAGACCACCCGGATGCAGTGTAAGTTATATAGATTAAGACAAAATTAATTATATGAATCCGTCAACTATTTAACCTTCCACACAGTTCCCTCAGGTTTGTCTTCAAGAACAATGCCCTTTTCATAAAGTTCGTTCCTTATCTGATCGGCCCTGTTCCAGTCTTTATCAGATCTTGCACTGTTCCGTTCCTCAATAAGGGTTTCTATTTCTTCAGGGGTTAAGTCAACTGGTTTTTTAGAAGACCTCTTGCTTTCTAAATACTCGTCGGGCGTTTTTTCAAGTATGCCCAGAACGTTGGCAAAATTTTTGATCTCTTTTAATGCGTCGCCAAGAGTTTCTGTCCATCCGTTTTTATCAATGGATTTATTTATCGTTCTTATAAGTTCAAATAAATTACCTACCGCATTGGCCGTGTTGAAATCATCACACATCGACCTGTGCCAGTTATTCTTGAATTTTTTGAGATTCTCTTCCAGTTCAAGGTCTGTGCCAGACGAGCTGGAACCATCTTTAATCTCATAAGCTCTTTTGAGAGTGGTGTAAATTCGTTCCAGTGAAGTTTCAGTATCATCCATGACTTGTTCAGAGAAATCAGCAGGGTTTTGATAGTGATGCGAGAGAAAGAAAAGCCTGATTGATTCAGGGCTCCATCTTTTCACTGCATTCTGAACGGTAAAGAAATTTCCAAGGGACTTTGACATCTTTTCACTGTTGATCTGAATGAGACCATTGTGGAGCCAGTATTTGGCAAACTGCTTACCACTTGCTGCCTCTGACTGGGCAATTTCGTTCTCATGATGAGGAAATATCAGGTCTTTACCTCCTCCGTGTATTTCAAAACTGTCTCCCAAGTATTCCATGCTCATAGCTGAACACTCAATGTGCCACCCTGGTCTTCCCTTGCCCCAGGGGCTTGACCATGAAGGTTCACCTTCTTTTGCGCCTTTCCAGAGTGCAAAATCAAGCGGGTCTTCTTTTTTCTCGTTAACGTCAATACGAACGCCCTCCAGCATATTATCAGTGGATCTTTTTGAGAGCTTTCCATATTCTTTGAACTTTCGTACTGAGAAAAAAACGTCGTTTCCTGAAACGTAGGCGTGTCCGTTATCAATTATCTTGTTTATAATCTCTATTATTTTATCAACGTGCTCAGTTACTTTTGGTTCCACGTCTGGCGTCTGAACCCCGATAGAGGCCATGTCCTGTTTGTATTCTTTTATATACCTTTCAGAAATTTCTTCAGAAGGTACACCAAGTTCATTTGCGCGGTTGATTATCTTGTCGTCAATATCGGTGTAATTTCTGACAAAGGTAACGTCGTACCCCACGTGCCTCAAAAAGCGCTGGATAATATCAAATGAAACGGCAGATCTTGCGTGTCCAAGATGTGCGGAGTCGTAAACCGTAGGACCACATGCGTAAATCCTTATTTTGTTTCCTTCCTGGGGTATAAGTTCTTCTTTCTTCTGCGTCAGGCTGTTGTATATGGTTATTCTGGGCAAGTTGTCACTCATTGTTACTTTCTCTAATCTCTAAATAATGAACTATATTCCAAATATAATAGAAATTATATATTAGAGAAAGTAAAAAGCAGTATTTACGACTCTATCTGGCTATTTGTGTCTACACGGGCTATTTTAGTGGTAAACTGTTCTTAATTTCTATTGGGACAGGTGGAAAATGTAGATATGTCAATTAAAGCAGGAATTTTAGGTGGGACGGGCTATGTAGGATCTCAGCTGGTCAGTATTCTTTCAAACCATCCTGAGGTGGAACTAGGGTGGATAACCTCTGAAAAATTTAAGAACAAGCAGTTTCACGAGTCTTTTCCCTACCTAAGAGGCATAGTTGATACTGAGTGCAGCTCCATTTCAAAGTTAGACGAACTGGACAAAGTGGACGTGGTGTTTTCATGTCTTCCCAAACTTATGTCCGCTTATTTTATTGATAGGCTTATTACAAAGGATATGAGGGTGATAGACCTTAGTCCGGACCTTAGGATCAAAGATACGGATAATGGTTTTGAGAATCTAAGAAAAGACGCCGTTTACGGTCTTTCAGAGATACGCCGTACAGACATAAAAGATTCTCAGCTGGTCACCAATCCCGGATGCTTTGCAACTTCTGTGCTTTTGCCTCTTGTGCCGCTGTTTGAAAACAGTCTGCTTGGCAGTGAAGGCATTATAATTGACGTTAAATCTCCGGTATCCGGCGCTGGCAGGGCGCCAAGGGATGAGTACCATTTTTCCGAGTCCAATCAGAATGTTGTCTCCAGTGGTAATGAAGACCACTTTCAAAGGCTGGAAACGTCTGAGTATCTGAAAAGTAACTATGGTTATGATAAAGACCTGCTTTTTACGGTTCACAGAATGCCCGTTAGCAGGGGAATATTAAGTTCCATGTACATAAAGGTTAGCCCCAGCGTGTCGTTGGAAGATATAGTGCGGGAGGCTTACAATTATTATAACGAAGAGAAATTTATCAGGGTGTGTGAGCCTGGCGATACGGTTGGTATTAAGAACGTTCTGTATTCAAATTTCTGCGATATTGGATACAGCCTGCAGGATGGTTTTCTGATTATTGAGTCAGCTCTGGACAATTTAATGAAGGGGGCATCCGGGCAAGCCGTTCAGAATATGAACATTATGTTTGGATTTGATGAGAGCATGGGACTTGAATCGGTACCGGTATATCCTTAAATCATGGTTCTGGGTGATCTGCTATTTAACAATCTCAAGAACAACGCTGATAGCGTAGCATTGGTTCAGGGTGAACGGAGTTTCACTTATGGACAATGCTGCAACCTTGTAAGTTCACTTTCCGATCATCTGCGCAGTAGGGGTATTACAAAAGGAGATCGGGTAGGACTTTATCTTCCAAATTCCACCGAACTTGCGGTGAGCTTTTTTGCCGTAACGGAAGCCGGAGGCGTCTGCGTTCCAATAAACCATAAATTCAGACGCAGTGAAGTGCAGACCTATATTGAGCAATCCGGCGCCGGATATTTAATAACAAACGAGCAGTTGTCTGATGAGGTGAAAGGGACCGGTCCTGATTTAAAGAGAATCATTGTAAATGGCAAGGATGCAGACTGGTGCATGTTCAATGAATATGGTCCAGTGAGCAGGAAAACCCCACAAACAGGCTGCTGTGACAACGCTATTTATCTGTTTTCAACCGGTTCGACTGGAATTCCAAAGTGCGTTGCAAGGCATCATGCTAATCTGCTTGCCCTTGCTGATAATCACACCCAAACGGTTGGATGGGACAGAGGTGATAGAGTTTTGCTTGTTATACCTCTTTCCCACACTTATGCCTTTGGGAGTTTTATCAGTGCGGTGAAGGTTGGAGCAGCTATATATCTTATGGATGACTTCAATAGAAAACAGGTTTGCAGCACACTGTCAGATGAGCGGATAACCGTTTTTCCTGCTGTGCCCTTTATGCTTGACGTACTGTCTGCTTATGTGCCGGCAGAAAGCACGGATTTTTCATCTTTGAAGCACGTAATATCTGCTGGAGCTCCCCTGGATGAGGAGGTTGCAAAAAAGTTTTTTGAGACCTTTAAAATCTATCCGAGACAGTTGTACGGTTCTTCCGAGACCGGGGTGATCTCAATAAACATGGCGACCAACATCATTGCCCGTGGTCAATCGGTCGGCAGACCAGTTGCTAACGTCACTGTTAAGGTCGTTGATGAAGAGGGAAAAGAAAAAAGCAGGGGAGAACTTGGCGAAATAGCAGTCTCAAGTCCTTCCATGGCGTCTGGATATTTAAACCTGGACGATGAGACGAAAAAAGTATTCAAGAACGGCTTTTATTACACGGGGGACGTAGGGTTGATTGATGAAGAAGGTTATATTTACATAAAGGGCAGAAAGAAACTGTTCATTAACGTTGGCGGGTTAAAGGTGGACCCGGTTGAAGTGGAGAATGCTTTGCTTGCAAATGAAGGTATTTCCGAGGTGGCCGTAACGGGTGGAAGATCAGAAAGAGGCAATGAGATCATCGTTGCACACGTGGTAAAGGAAGGAGACATCAAACGCTCTGATATAGTAAAGTTTTGCAAGGGGAGAATTTCCGACTTTAAAATTCCGAGATTGATAGAGTTTGTGGATTCTCTGCCGAAAAGCCCAACGGGAAAGATACTGCGGAACAAACTGAAAAAAGAATGAGTGAGCTATCTGTAGATCAAAGAATAAAGGAACTGCTTTGTAAAAACCTTGACATAGAAACTGAGGTGCTGACCGGATCAGAGGACCTTCGTGAATTTGGTTTGGGGGTGGATTCAGTTTCAACTATGGAGGTCATAGTTGCTCTGGAAAGCGAGTTTGGTATAGAGATCGATGAGGCGGAATTTGATCCTGAAGTGCTCCGTACTGTGAAATCACTGTCCCAGTATATCTCCCGGAAGTAGCTGCGTTCTGGTTGAACGACCTATTTTTTTTCCTTGCCGTGCGTTTTCAGAGATTCTATAAAATTTTTCTGAACGATTTCGCTTGCCCTTCTGATCGGTTCTAATACCATGCTTTCGTATGCTTCAAGGGCGGTTTTTTCGAGTTTGCTGTCCCCTGTTTTTCTGGCAAGTCTGAGAGTGGCGATGGAGTTGTGAAAAACTGCTTTGAAAAGGTTTTTTCGGGCTTCGCCAATATCAAGGTCCTCAAGGTTTTTCTGTGCCTCAAGCATTGCATTAAAACCTACTCCACAAAAAAGAGTAATGAACTTTTTTGCTTCTTTTTCCGACATACCTTCTATTAAATAGATAAGAGGGGCCTCCACCACGGATTCCAGTTCTTTCTTACTGCCGGATAAAATCTGCGCGAGTTGCTTGATCTTGTCGTCGTCTGAATCAGAAAGTATGTCTCCAAGTGCATTTTGCACGTGTATAAGTGCAAAACTGTCTTTTATTTCATCTAAACTGAGACCTTCCGACTTCAGTGCTTTGATCTGAACCAGTTTTTCAATTGTCTGTTCAGGGTACAGCTCTATGATCTCGTCTTTGCCGGTTTTTGCTTTTTTTGTTTTAGGTTTGGGAATAAGCCCGAATTTTACGTAATTACGTATTATCAGTTCAGGGTCCTTTCCAAGGTCAATGTTTCTCTCTATGGACCTTTCTATGAGTTCTTCCAGTGTAAAATACTTCACACGATGATGTTACGCTCAGGAAAAAATATTTCAACTTTTAAACCTGACGTGCTGCCTGGGAACTGCAGTCTTTACGCTTTTTGATTTTTCTGCGTCTGCGTTCATAATTGTTTAAGTGGCTACTTCTACGCTTATCGTTTATGAACCTCTGGATAGTTTCGGAGAGCAGAGTGAGTACTGGCTTGAATATTCCAAGTTCTATGAGATGTACTGGTGCGGTCCGACGTCCCCCTTTGGCGTGTGGTTTGGCAATGAGTATCCGAATTTCAGAGAATCTCTGTCCCAGCATATGGGGCTTGATGACGCTGAAATCAAGGACTGTTTCTTTCTGAAGAAGGGGGAGAAGGGTAAGGAGGAGTATTTTATTGCCCCGCTTGCTAATTCAAGAAACGTTTTTTCTTTTGATAATTCAATCCCACATGAGTGGTTTTTAATGTTTGAGGGAAGTCAACGAAAGAATTTTTATACTCACTGGGGTTTTAATACAATTCACTATGAAAGTTCTCTCTGCGGCGTCAGGAAAAAACTGGAGAAGGAAAGAGAAATTATAAATGACGTTTTTTCCTCAGGGGTGAAAATCCCATTTGTCGGGTATCTGGATTATTTACGCGGAGGAATTGATAATCTAAAGAGCTGGCTTGATGGATTTACAATGGACGGGTTCATCGTTCTGAATTACGGGGAGATATGCTCACATATCCATATTTCCACTTTACACAACGAGAACAGCGTTGAAGAACTTGCCAACTTTTTAAAACTGCTGAGGGAGAGACAAATTGAAGAAGCTGACTCGGTCCTGAGGCTTTTTTTTCAGAAGTGGGAAGATATAACGCTCAAGTGCAAAGGTGAAGCGGATAAGGATCTGCTGCAGTAAATCACTCTAAAGCAATAACATAGAGTGATCTTTAGCTCTGTCAGCGTTACTTCCTGTAATGCTTATGACACAAGAATTTGACGATAAAAATATTGATAGAGTTTTAAGTATTCTTAATGAAGAGGTAAAAAAGTGGCACGTTCCCATTATTAATCTTGTGGCTGCTTCCACGGGAGATCCTTTTAAAGTACTGATCTCCACGCTTCTTAGTTTGAGAACGAAGGATGAAACAACCGCGAAGGCTTCAAGAAGGTTGTTTAAATGTGCCCCCACCCCGAAAAAGATCTTGGAACTGGGGGAGAGCAGATTAGCCGAACTTATTTATCCAGTTGGGTTTTACAACGTAAAGGCAAAAAGAATAATCAATCTCTGCAAAAAGCTTATAGATGAGTACGATTCAGTCGTGCCGGATGATCTTGACGAGCTTTTAAAGTTTGACGGCGTTGGCAGAAAGACGGCTAACCTCGTTATTACCTCCGGATTTAATAAGCCGGGGGTCTGCGTTGATATACATGTTCACAGAATATCAAACAGGCTTGGATATATAAAAACCAAAACGCCTGAGCAGACCGAATCGGAACTCAGAAAAAAGCTGCCCCAAAAACACTGGATTGACTATAACTATTTACTTGTTTCCTTCGGACAGCATCTGTGCAGACCTGTGTCGCCTTTTTGCAGCGTGTGCCCGGTCAAACAGTACTGTGTGCGGGTGGGCGTTGAGAGAAGCAGATAGCATTTGACTATACCTTCGCAGCAAATATAATAAGTGATCACCACGGGATTTAAGGTGAAATCTGCAGGTTCGCAAAAGTCTTAAGGCAAAATACGTGGTCTGTTAACACAGCGGAGTGAATTTTGGCAGAAGGTTTGTTTTTCTATATATTTGCAGCACTCACAATAATCGGGTCCGTAGTGGTTGTAACGCACAAAAATCCAGTTACCAGCGCGGTCGCTATGG